>NZ_CP017659.1:6575000-6875000 GCF_015326965.1 Paenibacillus sp. JZ16 | reverse complement strand
GATGCCTGGGATATGACATGATCCCTCAGCAAGAACCAACAAAAAGGACAGCCCTAACCATGTTCTGGCTAAGAAGGCTGTCCCGTTGCTATACATGATGAATGGATTTAGTTCTTTAATTGCGGAAGCGGCTGGAGCAGGATGTTGATTGGCAGACTGCTTCCCGGTGCCGCCGTAAACAGGATTTCCACGGTCTGCTCGTAATTCCCCGTACGATAGAGAACGGCAGCTTCATTCGGCGCAGATACAGCGCCTCCGCTTGTATTCGGCGTCTGAATGATATTTCCGTTCACCATCATCGCACCCATGTACTTGCCTCCGCGCGGATTCAGCGTGATCAGCGTATTGGGTGCTACGCGGTGCAGCTTGATTTTGTACAGTACACCGAAGTTCCCGGCATTGGATTGATATGAACCGTTAATGCCGTCATACCCTTCCAGATTCGGATCGTTTGTCTTGTCGCCGAGCGCGAGACGGGTAGGCGTGTCGCCAACCAAGTCATAGGATTCAATGATCCGCGTCGAGTCCGGATACGTTCCCCGGTTATGCACGCCATCGCTCGGATGGAGTTTCAGGTAAGGCAGCTTTTGAATCGGATCCTTGGCTTCATCAATCATGATGACATCATAACGGATCGGCGAGTCCGAATAGAGATCAGCAAACATGGAGAGCACCTGCTGATTCTTCAAGGTTTGCGCGCTCAAGTCTTGCAAAATGATCCGGCTTTCCCCAGGGGCGAGCGAGATCGTCTTGAATGCATCCGCTGACTGCATGGACTCGAGGTAACGCTGGACAGCCGCTTTACCCGTGGCTGTCGGGATATTGATCGGACCGCCCAAACCGGTATACTCGGTGGTCAGACGCGCCGTCATCGTGTTGATGTTGGTAGCGACGACATACATCTTCATATTCTTCCCGGTAGCGTTCAAGTGGTGAATCATGAATCGCGTGCTGGCATTGCCGACCTCACGGTAGACAATCCCCTCTTGATAGACGGTTTCCGGAGAGTTGCTGCGAATCAACAGATACGGTTCGGAGCTTCTCGTAATCGGCATCAGTTTCCATGTCGGCACAGCTGATCCGTCAAAGGTGTATTTGTCGCCGATGCCCGTAAATAATTGATTGAATTGATCGCGCGTATACAACACTTCACTCGTTACGTTGATGATCTTCTCGTATGAGCTGGTCGCTCCATGTTTATCGGTAACAATGAGCAGCACCTTATGCGTTCCTGCCGTAAAAAAGGCCTGATCGTTGTTTTCCCACTTATACGTAAGCTCATCGCCAGGATCGTTGTCATAACTCATATTCATGTACGTTATTTTCTCACCGATCTTATATTCCTGTTTGTCCGTTTCGAACATGGCAACAGGGGGCGTATTCGGTGCGGATACTTGAATGCTCAATATATACGGGTCGCTCCACTCCCCGCTGGAATCCTGTACCGAGTAGGAAACCGTATGCACGCCGGGTTCGTCAAAAATCTCTTCCCGGCCTTCCCAATGCTCGTCAACAATAGCCAGTCCCGTCGGAGAATAGGCATTCGTCTTATACGTAACCGTTGTTTGTCCGGCAAGAATCTCGCCAGGCTGCACCGTGAAGGAAGCTACCGGCTTTGAGCTCAGGCTAAGGATAACCCGTTTGTTCGGCTGGTCCACCCGATAACTAATGTCCAGCGCCTGCGTAATGCTGGTCAGCGGCACCATGAATGTATTGTTGGACTGATAAGCCGGTCCCTTCATTGATTTTCTGACCCCGTTCACGGTGTATACGCTGCTGTTCGTCTTAAAACGAAGCTCATCGTTACCGCGGATAATAATCGTTTCCTTTGTCTTTCCGTCATAGGTCAGCTTCAGGCCGACACGATCAACGAGGGAGCGAATGGCAACATAGGATACGCCATTCTTGACTGCCATTGGCTGACCTGCCGTATAAGCTTTCCCGTTCTGATACATCTTGTTGCTGTTCATCATCAGGATGAGGTCATTCGGACCCAGGTTCGGTATGTTCGGAACCTCGCTGCCAGATCCCCCGCCGTTATTTCCGCCTGGCTGTTGGCCGTTACCGTTGCCGCTGCCCATACCGGATAAATCAAGAATAACCTTTTTCTCGGGCTGGTTTACCCGGTATGGAATATCAAGGGCTTGCGTGATCGCGGTTAACGGAACCATAAACACATTGCTGCTCTGGTAAGCAGGGCCTTTCATTGGGCGTACCTGTCCGTTGACCTTATAATTGCTGCTTCCTGTCGTAAACCGAAGTTCATTGCCATCCTTAAGGATGATGGTTTCCTTCGTTTTGTTATCGTAAGACAGCTTCAGTCCTGCACGTTCAACCATGGCGCGAATGGCGACATAGGATACCCCTTGCTTCACAGCCATCGGCTGACCCGCTTTGTATTTCTTGCCGTTATGGTACATCACATTGCTGTTCATCAGCAGCACAAGTTCGTTAGCCGAAACATGGGAAGTGCTGACTTCGGGCTTGTCTCCGGATGGGCTGCCCTCTTCGTTCTCTGATACCTCATTATCGGAAGGATCGCTATCCGTGTCCTCCTGCTCCTGCTGTTCATTTGGGGCAGAAGGTTCGGCATTCGGATCGCTAATCGTGCCTTCAACTGAATCAGAAGGTGTTTCCTTTGGCGTTGCCGATGTTTCCTCCGCTTGCTGCATGTCCGTCTGTTGTTCTCCACTCTGCTGGCTTTGTCCTTCCACCGGGGACTGCAGCGCTGATTGGCTATTTAGCGCCGGAGCTGTAATATCCGGTGATTCAGCTGCCGCGGGAAATGCCATGGATACCTGTGCCGCGGCAAGGACTGTAATCATCGAGATTCTCTTGAAATTCATTCTCTACTCCTTTAAAACACTCAGTATAGTCTGTCTGCCTCTATTGGACATACTATTAGACGCGAAGTTTCCCGAAAAGTTGCTCAGAAATGGCTGGAAAATAGGAAAACCGGAGCATTCCTGGGTAGGAAGACTCCGGTTTGAGCAACCCTTATTCAATTGTTGACATAGTCCTGATTACCGCTCCAACCTAGCGGATAAGCCTCGCTGATCCCTACCGGGAGCTTACCCTCCGGTTTAACCTGTCCTATCAAGACGCCCGCGGTCGCATTCATATAATAAGGCGTGTTCTCGTAGCTGCACAAATACGTCGGAACCGGGGGAAGATCATTGATATCATAAGGATTACGGGTAGCGACGATAACAAGGGCCACATCCTCAAGTTCAGCCAGCTTGTTCACCAGCTTCTGCTGGCCGGCGGGAAGACGGCTCTCGGAAGTGTACGTGGCTACCACAATCTGTTTATATCCTTCGGCTGCCTTAACGGCCTGCTCGACCTCTTCATCGGACATATCGGTTCCGACACGCAGATCGTCTGCCGGAACCCCGTAACATCTTAAGGCATCCCCCAAGGTATAGCTCATGCTCCATGCTTCATCAACCTGGGTTGCCGAAAGCAGTTCCGGCCAGATCACGGCCACAGCCTGCGCCGGCTTAAGAGGCAGCTGCCCTTCGTCTTTCACCAGCGTGATGCCTCTGCCTGCGATTTGAGCCAGCAATTGTTTGGTCTCTTCCGCCACCTCGCCAATCGGGTAGACCGGAAGCTCCTCTGCGAGCATCGCATTACGCTGCTTAAGCGCCAATATCCGCTCTACAGCCGTATCGATCAGATTCTCTGAAAGCCTTCCGCTGCGGACAGCTTCAATGACGGCCGTAATCGCCGCCGTCTGCTCGGATAGATTGTGGCTGACCAGTACGCAGTCCGCACCCGCTGTGATCGCGCGTATCGCGCCCTCCGGAATCCCGTACTCTTTGGAGATCGCATGCATCTCAAGGCAGTCCGTTATGATCAGCCCTTCAAACCCCATCTCTTCCCTCAGCAAACCCGTTAACACGGCATGAGAAAGCGTTGCCGGCAGATCACTCGGCTCTATCGCCGGGAAACTGACGTGAGCCGTCATAATGGCGTCCACACCGTCCCGGATCGCTTGCGCGAACGGATACAATTCCACGCTACGGAGCCGTTCCAGATCATGCGGTACAGAAGCCCGCCCGAGATGTGAATCGACGCTCGTATCGCCATGTCCCGGGAAGTGCTTGGCCGTAGCGGACACGCCTTCTTCCTGATATCCCTTAATGGCCGCAGCCCCAAGCGCGGCAACAGCTTGGGGATCTTCGCCGAAGGAACGCACGCCGATGACCGGATTACGAGGATTGTTGTTCACGTCGAGGCAAGGAGCGAAATTCATGTTCACGCCGAGTGAACGCAATTCGCGCGCCCCGATTTGCGCTACCCTGTACGAATCCTGCGCGCTGCCCGCTGCTCCAAGCGCCATATTTCCCGGAATGCGGCTGATGCCTTCATGATCAATCCGGGCAACCATACCGCCCTCCTGATCTATTGAGATCAGAAGCGGGAACTTTTGGCGGTCCGATGCGAGCTGCTGCAAGGACTCTGACAGTTCGGCAAGCTGAGGCAGCGTTTTCACGTTCCGGCGAAAATAGCAGATGCCCCCGACCTGATATTGTTCGATCAGTATTTTGGCGTGCTCATTCGGCGTCAAGGCGTTGAAGCCGCATATAAACATTTGTCCTACCTTTTGTTCTAACGATAAATCTGCTGCCGTCCATTTCATTGATCTCATACCTACTTTCTATCCATTTAAAGGACTTTGCAAGCCAAGCGGGTTAATCTAGCGATGACTGTAGCAGCCTGCATGGGCCCTATCAAAACCTATACCGTTGCCTCTCCGGACATTTCCCGGAATTCGGATGGCGTCATGCCGGTGGCTTTTTGAAATACCTTGGTAAAATACCGACGCTCATGATAACCGACAAAAGAGCCGATCTGCGCAATGTTCTTGTCGCTGTTCACTAACAGGAACTTGGCCGCCTCCATCCGCTGTCTCGTCAAGTACTCCACGAAGGTAAGCCCGACATGGTTCTTGAACAATAAACAGAAGTAACTGGAGCTGATCCCTAAATGCTCCGAAAGCTCCTCAATCCCCAAATCCTGTCCCATATGGGTATTGATATACTCCAGAGCAGACGTTACCAATTGCTCCGGCGTTTTCTTAACCGCTTCAGGATTCGGAGCCTCATCGATTAGCGAAACGGTATTGTAATACTTCTCTTTCGCCCTCTTCTTGCGGATCTCCTCCCCGATCTCTCGAATCTTCATTTCAAGCTCACCGTAATGAATCGGCTTGCTGATATAATCCTTGACGCCAAGCTTAATTGCTTCCCGGGCATATTCAAACTCCTGATATCCCGTTAACAAAAAAATTTCCGCCCGGCTTCCTTTCTCCCGAATCTTCGTAATAAAGGTCAGTCCGTCCATGACGGGCATCCGGATATCACACAGAATCAGATCCGGGTTATACTGATCCGCTACTTCAAGTGCTTCCATCCCGCTTCGGGCAAGTCCGACAACCTTCATGCCCATCTCTTCCCAAGGCAGAACCTTGCTGAGATTGTTCAGGATTGGAGCCTCATCGTCAACTAATAATGCCTTCAACATGCTGCCCTTCCCCCCTGTCATAATTGGGTATGACGCATTGTATAACGGTGCCGCCGGGGCGGCTTGAGCATATGAATAGACCGTAATAATCCCCGTACTGAATGCGAAGCCGGTCAGCCACGCTCCGCAGTCCAAGTCCCCGTCGTTCCTGGTTCACTTTGAGATTCTGCATCGTCGTCTGTTCCGATCCGTTATCCTCGGACACCATATATTCAAACATGGACAACTGCTCTGAGGTCATGCCGAGCCCGTTATCCTCTACCCGAATGATGACATTACCGAGTTCCTTCCATGCAGAGATGCGTATCCATCCTGTATAAGAAATCCCTTCAAAGCCATGCTGTATGCTGTTCTCAACCAGCGGCTGCAGCGTCAGCTTCAAGATGCGGCTGTGCATAAGCTCTTTCGGCACGTCAATCTCGTATTCGAACAGGTCCTCGAACCGAAACTTCTGGATTTCAAGGTAGCTCTGCAAGTGCTTGATTTCTTCATCCAGCGTAATTTCTTCCTTCTCCTGTATACTGATCCGCAAGATGCTGGCAAGCCGGTATACCATTTCGCTGACCTTGCGTCCTTCATTCTGTACAGCGAGAACGTTGATCGATTCCAAGGTGTTAAAGAGGAAGTGCGGCTTAATCTGCGCTTGCAGCACACGCATCTCCGCGTCGGTCTTCTGCCTCTGCTCCTTTTTGATCTGCGCAAACAGATTGTTGATCCGGTTCATCAAATTGTTGAACCCTTTCGACAGCAGCAGCAGCTCATCCTCTCCCTTCTCTTCAACTCTCGCATTCAAATCCCCATCTTCCACGCGGCGCATAAACCGTACGATGACTGCGATCGTCCCGGTAATCCGATTCATGAACAGGCGGTTGAACACAATCGCCGTAACCAGACAGAGGCCCATAATGACGAAGAACCACTTGGCAAAAGAAGTCACTTCTTGTGAGAGCGAGTTCCAGCTGGTCACCGAGACGAGATTCCAGCCGTAATCATTCAGATGATAGATGGAGACAATATTCTCCTTACCGTTAAACTTGGCTTTAAAACTTTGGTAGCCTTGCTTAAATTCAACGTCACGCTTCATATATTGACTAATATTTTGGCCATCCATATCGTTATTTGGATCAAATAAAATGAAGCCTTCATTGTTGACCAACATAAACGATGTATTCTGCAGATTGTTAGGCAGCGTCAGATGACGGAAAATTTCTTCAAACTCCCACCTCTTGATCTGGACGACCAGGATCCCCAGCTTGCGGAGTGTCGTCACGTCCTTAATCAGCCTGATCTGGGTAAATACCGGCTCCGCCCCGTCAATTCCGGAAATTCGTGCGGAGCCAGCCATTTGGGGATTCCGTTAAGCTGCACAACCTCTTCGTATAAAGGACTGTTCTTAAACTGCTCATAGGGCAGTGTTCTGAAATCCTCTTTACTGAATATCGGAATCGGCGATGACTCTTTATTGAAATGATATAAAAACGCATAACTGATGGCTGGGTGATTGTATAGTAGATTCCGAAAGTTTCGCTGTCTGTCGTTCAGTTTCAGCTGTTCCGCATTGGATTCCTTAATCAGGTTTTGATCATCGGGATTCTTGGCATTCAGCGCCATGGCAAAGACGGAGGTGGCAATCCCGTTATCCGTGACATACTCCATCTCCTTGAACACGCTCAGAATGCTGTAGCTGATCGCTTTTAGCGAATATTCAGCCTGCTGGCTGTACTTTTTCTCAATCGAATTGTACGTAATAAAGAATGTAAATAGGCCCAGCACAAATAACGGAATAATAATAAGCCCCAAAAAGGCCGTGAATAGTTTGTTCCGCAAATTCATACGCATGCTCCTGCTCCTGGTATTACCCCTTGACGCTTCCTGCGGTAACGCCTTCAATGATCTTCTCTTGCAGCACGGCATAAATGATAAGGACCGGCAGCACGCTGAATACGATACCCGCGGACATCTGTGCGTAGTTCATATTGTAGGCGTCCCTGAATCCGACCATTCCGACAGGCAGCGTTCTCAGTTCATCATTCGATAGGAAATAGTTAGCAAGCAAGAATTCGTTCCAGTTACCCAGGAAGTTGATGATAAATACGGTAACGATGGCCGGTACGGTCAGAGGTAAGATAATTCTAGCAAACAACCCTCCGGACCTCAATCCATCAATAACCGCGGCTTCTTCGATTTCACCGGGCAGCGACCGCATGAAGGCAGCCAGTATAATAACCGAGAACGGGATGGCATTGGCAACATACGGCAGAATCAGGGCCATATGCGTGTTCAAAATATCCAACTGCCTCATCATGCCATATATCGGCAGCATGAGAGAGTTATTTGGAATCAGCATACCTATCAAAATACATTGAAAGACAATCGCGCTGATCCGGTTGTATCTCATCCGCGTCACGGCAAAAGCCAGCATCGCCGCAAATAGAATCGACAAGCAGGCTGACAGCACGCCGATGTATAAGCTGTTCCAGAAATACGTGCTAATTTTGGCGCTCACCCATGCGTTCACATAGTTATCAAATACCAACGTGCTTGGCAAACCAAATGGGTTCGTAGCAATGGACTGGTTATCCACCTTCACGGAAGAGAACAGGACGAACAGGAATGGATATAGTATGACGAGCAAGTAGGCCATCAGAAAAATGTGCGGGATCAGTTTCTTTATTGCTCTCATCAGTATTCAATCCTTTCGTTGCGTCTTGCGACCAGCACCTGGTAGAGCACCGTTACAATAATCGTAAAGAGGAAGATCAGCACGGCGATCGAATTGCCAAAGCCATGCTTGAAGCTCGTAATTGCATATCGAATCATATATGTCGCCATAACGTCGGTTGAGCCGGCCGGCCCACCCTTGGTCATAACCAGAATAATGTCCGCCGCTTTCATGGCTCCCGCGATCGACAGCATGATCACAACAGAGATAATTGGCATAATTAAGGGAAGCGTGATTTTGGTTGCTCTTTGGACGCCTGTCGCTCCATCGATTGCCGCAGCCTCATCAAGCTCCTTCGGTATGGATAAAATTGCGGCAAGCACCATCACGATGTAAAAGCCGGTCCATTGCCACGCGTTTGTGATCAGGATGGCAATCATGGCCCATTTGCGATCCGATAACCAATAGATGGGTTCAATGCCAACCAGCCCTAAAATCTCATTCATCAGACCAAAGTCCGGATTGTAAATGAATCCCCATAAAATGCCGATGACAGCCGTCGACATGATGGACGGCGCGAAAACCGCCGTTTTATAAAGCCCCTTCAAACGCTTCACGTTTGCGATTAACAGGGAAAAGATTATGATCGTCGGAACCTGGATCAAACAGGAAAAGAGAATGAAATAAACGTTGTTCCTGACAGCTTTCCAAAAAGCATCGTCATTCAAGGCTGTTACATAGTTATCGAACCCAATATACTTCACATCTTTGGAGATGCCGTTCCAGCTCGTAAAGCTGTTGTCAAATGCAGTAAAGATCGGGTATATGAAAAAAGCCAGAAACAGCAAGAATGCCGGCAGCACAAAAACGATGTAAATCAGAGGATTTCTCAGCGCTTTGTTCATGGTAACCTCCGTATTTATGTCTGATGTTGTTTAGGCGAAAGGGCACCCCCAAGTACCGCAGCGGGTGGTGCCCTTCCGTCTAGGATTGTAGTTATTCCTCTGAAGCATTGGCCGCTTCTTGCGCTGCCTGCACATTCTCGAGCATCTTCTCGGCATCAAGCTCGCCGCCGATGACTTGCTGAATTCCCATGCTCAGTGCGGTGTTCACGTCTGCTTGAACAAGTGCATCAAAGGCAGGGAAGGATTTGTTGATCTCACTTACGCCTTTGAAAATGTCTTGCATAAGCGGGTCGTCCGAAGTGGAGTTCATGGTGGCCAGATCCATCTTCATCGCCGGCAGTACACCGTCTTCTTTCAGTCCGCGAAGCTGCATTTCATCTGTCCACATATTTTTGATGAACTCTTTAACCGCCTGAAGTTTACGAGGATCTTCCGCAACCGCTGCCGAAAATCCATATCCGTTGTTTGCGTCCTGCATGACAATGACTGGGTCGCCTTCATTAACCGGAGGCAGGTTGAAGTATCCGACCTTGCCTACCATGTCACCCGCTTGAGCCGGATCTCTAAATACGGAGTTCGCCCACGATCCGTCCATCATCATGATGGCTTCGCCGGTAATCATTTGGTTTCTCATGTCCGCATATTCGAATCCGAGCTCGCCTTTTTTGAAGTACCCTTTCTCAACCCATTCTTGGTGCTTCTTCACACCTTCAACGACTTTCGGATCCGTCCATTTCGTTTCTCCGGTCTTGAAGCCGTAAGTAACCTCTGGCCCCGCGTAATAGCTCCACAAGTTATTCGTGGTCATGAGCGGAATCCAAGCATCCTTGGAGGATTGCGCGAACGGAATCTTGCCGTCGGCTTTGATGGTTTCGGCAATTTGCTCTAATTCAGCCAATGTTTTTGGAACGCTCAGCCCTTTTTGCGTGAAGTAGTCCTTGTTATAGAAAATACCTTCGATGGAACCGCCAATCGGCAATCCGTAGATCTTGCCATCATGTGTGAACGGGTCTAGCGTCGTAAATTTGTCTTTAATGCCCAGCTCATCCAAAATCGGAGTCAAATCGAGCATCAAGCCTTCTTTGGAATATACGCCTGCATCGGGGCTGCCGAACACATCGAACACTTCCGGCGGCTTACCGGCTGCCATCTCGCCTCTCAGCTTCTCTTTACGGTTCACTTCAGAGTCTACAGCGTCCAGCTTGATTTTCAGTCCGGGCACCGCCTCTTCGGTCTTACTGACCACATCGTTCAGCAATGCGAGACGGAACTTCTTGGATTCACCTACTTGCGTATGGCGGATGGTGATTTCAAACGGCTCATTGCTTACCGTTTCTTCCGAACCACCTGACGGCTTCTCTGCTGCCTTGTCACCGCCGCCGCACGCAGACAAAAGCGTGGATGAGACGAACAGAAGCGACATTAATAATGCCAGACCCTTTTTCTTCATTGTCTTGACCCTCCCGAAGTGTTTGTATATTTGATAGGCACTTTCCTTACATCTTCATTATAGAAAGCGATTGCATATTTCGATAGGTCGACATTTTTCTATCCAAGGGATAAAATCCTCTACAAAAAAACAATAACCCTTCCATTATTAGGAAAGGTTATTGTCATTAATCATAACATATTATGTTTAGTATTATGCAGCTGAAATCATTACTGGACAGTCTCTATATTCTCGGGTATTTCGCCAATCAACCGGTAAGCGCGTGCCACTTCCTCTTCGGATGGTGAAGGAACGCCCTCTAATGGATAAGCCATGCCGAGTTCCTTCCATTTATACACGCCCATCTGATGATATGGCAAAATTTCGAATTTCTCGACGCCGTGCAGCGTCCGAATAAATTGACCTAACTCAATCAAGTCTTCTTCGCTATCATGGATGCCCGGCACATATACGTGCCGGACCCACATGTTCCGACCATGTTCGGACAGCCAGCGGGCGGTCTTCAACGTCCGTTCATTGGACTTCCCGGTGAGCTTGATATGCTTCTCGTCGTTGATATGCTTCAGATCCAGCAGCACCAAGTCGGTATGCTCCAGCAATTCCGATATTTTCTCCGGTTCATTATAGCCGTTGCTGTCCAGCGTCGTATGCAAATTCCAGCGTCGCTTCACTTCCTTGAACAGCTCCGTGACAAAAGGATACTGCAATGTCGGCTCACCGCCGGAGACCGTTAACCCGCCCCCCGATGAACGGTAGTAGCTCAGATAAGGCTCAATCTCTGCCAATACGTCATCTACCGTCATCTCGCGTCCTTCATGCAGTCCCCAGGTATCCGGATTATGGCAGTATTGACACTTCAAGAGGCAGCCCTGCATGAAGAGCACAAAGCGGATACCCGGACCGTCCACCGTTCCGAACGTTTCTATGGAGTGTACATGACCTTTTAGCATGGTGCGTCATCCTTTCCGTATCCGCTATGGTAGTCTTCCATCCTTACATCGATCCGTGGAACGTACGGTTGATAACGTCAAGCTGCTGTTCGCGCGTCAGTTTGACGAAGTTGACCGCATAACCGGATACCCGGATCGTCAACTGCGGATAATTCTCCGGATGCTCCATCGCATCCATCAGCTGCTCCCGGTCAAATACGTTGACGTTCAGATGGTGCGCTTTGCTGCCAAAGTAACCGTCCAGCATCGCAACCAGGTTGTTCACACGGATATCACTTTCCTTGCCAAGAGCTTTCGGTACGATCGAGAACGTATTCGAGATGCCGTCGAGACTGTCCTCGTATGGCAGCTTGGCCACGGAGGTCAGCGAAGCGAGAGCTCCCTTCTTATCGCGTCCGTGCATTGGATTCGCGCCCGGCGCAAACGGCTCGCCTGCCTTACGTCCATCCGGCGTGGTTCCTGTCTTCTTGCCGTATACAACGTTCGACGTAATCGTGAGCACCGATTGCGTTGGCATGGCATCACGGTATGCCTTTTGCTTGCGAATCATGCTCATGAAGGCCTCGACCAGCTCAACAGCGATGCTATCCACGCGATCATCATTATTGCCATAGCAAGGGAACTCGCCCTCGATTTCAAAATCCACCGCAATCCCTTGCTCGTTGCGTACCGGCTTCACCTTCGCATATTTAATCGCGCTCAGTGAATCCGCTGCTACGGACAGGCCTGCAATGCCGCATGCCATCGTGCGCAGGATATCCCGGTCGTGAAGCGCCATCTCGATCCGTTCATAGCTGTATTTGTCATGCATGTAATGGATCACATTGAGCGTATTCATGTAGAGCTTCGCAAGCCATTCCATCATCGCCTTGAACCGCTTCATGACCTCATCATAACTCAGAACTTCCGCGGTGATGGCCGGATATTCCGGTCCAACCTGGGCGCCGGATTTCTCATCTCTACCGCCGTTAATCGCATAGAGCAGCGCTTTGGCGAGGTTTGCTCTGGCTCCGAAGAACTGCATCTGCTTTCCGATGCGCATTGCGGATACGCAGCAGGCGATGCCGTAATCGTCTCCGTAGATCGGGCGCATAAGATCATCGTTCTCGTATTGAATCGAGCTGGTTTCGATCGAAACTTTCGAACAATATTTTTTGAAGGCTTCCGGCAGCTTCTCCGACCATAGCACCGTCAAGTTCGGTTCCGGAGCAGGCCCCAAATTGTACAGGGTGTGCAGGAAACGGAAGCTGTTCTTGGTCACTCTCGTCTCACCGTTTACCGACATGCCCCCAATGGATTCCGTCACCCACGTCGGATCCCCGCTGAACAGCTCGTTATAATCCGGCGTACGCAGGAATTTCACAATCCGAAGTTTCATTACGAAATGGTCGACCAGTTCCTGGGCTGTTTCTTCCGTCAGCTTGTCTTCAGCCAGATCCCGTTGAATATAAATATCAAGGAAAGAAGATACCCGGCCAAGCGACATCGCAGCGCCATTCTGCTCCTTGATAGCGGCCAAGTAACCGAAATACAGCCACTGGAATGCTTCCTTCGCCGTATTCGCAGGTTTGGAGATGTCATAACCATGCATAGCCGCCATTTCCTTCAGTTCCTTGAGCGCCCGCATTTGTTCAGACAATTCTTCCCGCAAACGGATGACCGGCTCATCCATCGCATCCACTTCAAGCTCGGCGAGTTCTCTCAATTTGTCCTGGATCAGCGCGTCCACGCCGTATAACGATACTCTGCGATAGTCACCGATGATACGTCCACGGCCGTACGCATCGGGAAGACCCGTAATAATCCCGGCCTTGCGCGCTGCTCTCATCTCAGGAGTATAGGCATCAAACACACCTTGGTTATGCGTTTTGCGTATGCCGTTAAAGATGTCCACAACCGCCTGCGGCATTTCAAAGCCGTATGCGTTGCACGCATCAATCATCATCCGGATTCCGCCGAAAGGCTGGATGGAGCGTTTGAACGGCTCGTCGGTCTGAACGCCGACAATCTGTTCCTTATCCTTATCCAAATAGCCGGGTTGATGGGAGGTGATGGTTGATGGTGTATGGACATCCACATCCAGAACCCCGCCATTCTCCCTTTCCTTCTTGGTTAAATCCGATACGATATCCCACAGCGCTTTGGTGTTATCCGTGGGTCCAGCCAAAAATTCATCAGAGCCATAATAGGGAGTAATGTTCTCAGCAATAAAATCATTAACGTCAATCCGCTTGGTCCATTTACCTGATTTAAAACCTTTCCAGCCTGCTTCTTTTTCAATCACCGACATATTGAATCCCTCCTAGATTTGCTGGGGCTTGCAAGGACAGGCGGGGCCACACCTTGATCTATCCCAGATCTTTAATGTGATTATTTTCACGATCAATGGTGCCACTACCCCGCCTTGTGCCTTCAAGCTTCTATATCAAAGATCTGAGATTCAGCTTCCTTCTACATCTTTATTGTAGTCCTGTTGATCTCCTGCATCTGTGATAATAATCACAAACTTATCTTTTCCCGTGACTTTTATCACTCTGAGTCTAGTTTTGCATGCCTTACCTCAAAATCTTCATGGATCTTCACGATCAGCGTTTAGAGTCTATCCTGTCTAGAACCGGCCGTAAAATGCGTTGCGGTAAACTTCTGCGAGCTCCGTTACCAGCGGCAGCTTCGGATTGCTCGTTGTACACTGGTCTTCAAAAGCCCGGTCCGCCAAATGCTCAACATTTTTCTCGAAATCTTTAGGGTCGATGCCAAGCTGCTGGAACGATTCCTCGATCCCGAGCTTGCTGTTCAGCTCCCGGATTGCGCCAATCAGACTATTCACGCCCTCTTCCGTCGTTCTTGCCGGCAGTCCGAGAATCCGCGCGATTTCAGCATATCTCTCATCAGCCACAAAGTGGGTGTATTTAGGCCATGCAGCGAATTTCGTTGGCTTCTTCGCGTTGTAACGGATGACGTGAGGCATCAGGATCGCATTGGTGCGTCCGTGTGCCGTATGATACTGTCCGCCCCACTTATGCGCAAGACTGTGGTTGATGCCAAGGAACGCATTCGCAAAAGCCATGCCGGCAAGCGTCGAAGCATTATGCATTTTTTCGCGGGCAAGTTTGTCGCCGGTAAGCGCCGACTGCTCAAGATACTGGAACACCAGCTGTATGGCCTTGATGGCAAGCCCATCCGTATAATCGCTGGCCATCACCGATACGTAGGCTTCAATTGCATGTGTCAGAACGTCCATGCCGGTATCGGCTACCGCCGTTTTAGGCAGCGTGTAAACGAATTCCGGATCGATAATCGCCACATCCGGTGTCAGCTCATAATCAGCCAGCGGGTACTTGGTATTCCCCAGCCCTTTGTCCGTGATCACGGCAAACGAAGTTACTTCCGAGCCCGTTCCCGACGTTGTTGGAATGGCAACGAACTTCGCTTTCCGTCCTAGCTTCGGATATTTATAGACCCGCTTGCGGATATCCATGAATTTTTGCTTCAGATTGTTAAAATCCGTATCCGGATATTCATAGAACAGCCACATGGCTTTCGCTGCATCCATTGGCGATCCGCCGCCGAGGGCGATGATGCAGTCCGGCTGGAATCTTGCAAGCATTTCCGTTCCGCGTTCTACGGTCGTTGTCGAAGGATCCGGCTCAACCTCCGAGAAGACTTCGATGGCTACCGGCACTCTGCGCTGACGCAGATAGTGCTCTACCCGCTCCACATAACCCAGCTTCACCATCATGGGGTCGGTAACGATAGCGACACGGGTGATTTCCGGCATTTTCGCAAGATACTGCGTCGAACCTTTTTCAAAGTAAATTTTGTCCGGCACTTTAAACCACTGCATATTCACGGTTCTGCGGTTCACCCTTTTCACGTTGATTAAATTGACAGCCGTCACGTTCGACGAAGTGGAATTACGTCCATACGAACCGCAGCCCAGCGTCAGCGATGGCAGATTCGTGTTGTAGATATCGCCGATACCGCCTTGCGAAGATGGCTGATTCACCAGGATACGGCAGGTTTTCATCCGATCCGAGAATTTCATGATGATGTCCTCATTGTGCGAATGGATTACCGACGAGTGGCCCATGCCGCCAAAAGCAACCATCTCTTCAGCGCGCGTGATGCCCTCTTCCGCATCTTTCACTTTATAGCAGGCCAGCACCGGGCTAAGCTTCTCGGCAGACAACGGGTAGGCAGGTCCGACTCCCTCCAGCTCGGCGACCAGGATCTTGGTGCTTTCAGGTACCTCGAATCCGCAAGCCTCGGCTATCTTAGCTGCCGGCTGTCCGACGATAGTAGGATTTACCGCACATTTATCCGATACCATCGCATGCGCAGTCAGTTTCGCCAGCTCTTCCTTGTTGACAAAATAACAGCCGCTGGCAATCATTTTTTTCTTCACTGTATGATATATAGGCTCCTCGATAATGACAGCCTGCTCGGAAGCGCAGATCATGCCGTTATCAAAGGTTTTGGACAAAATCAAATCGTTCACTGCCTGATCCAAATCCGCGCTCTTCTCAATAAAGCAAGGCACGTTTCCTGGTCCAACGCCCAGGGCAGGCTTGCCGCAGCTGTATGCCGCTTTGACCATCGCCGAACCGCCTGTAGCCAGAATGCAGGCAACGTCAGGATGATTCATCAGCGCATTGGTTTTATCCATGGAAGGAGCTTCGATCCACTGGATGCAATCGGCAGGAGCACCTTGCTTCACGGCAGCATCCCGCAGTATCCGTGCGGCTTCCTTGCTGCAGGCCTGCGCGGATGGATGGAATCCGAAGATGATCGGGTTTCTTGTTTTAATGGAGATCAGTGCCTTGAATATCGTCGTGGAGGTCGGATTGGTTACCGGTGTTATCCCCATGATAATCCCGATCGGTTCTGCTATTTTTTGAAAGCTGTCATAGGCGTTGTCTTCAATGATACCCACGGTTTTGTCGTATTTAATGCTGTTGTGGATATACTCTGTGGCAAACAGGTTTTTGATGATCTTGTCTTCGTACACGCCGCGTCCGGTTTCCTCAACCGCCATTTTCGCCAGCTGCATGTGCTTCTCAAGACCTGCCATGGCCATGGCCTGTACAATCCCGTCGACTTGCTCCTGATTCAATTCCATAAACTTTTCTTTGGCCCGATTCGCCTTGTCAATCAGCCCCTGAATGTACTCCGACGCTGTTTGTCCTTTTACTTCCACCGTTCCTTTGCTCACAGCCATATCTCTCATCCTCCCATGATTCATGTTTCTTTCTACGCTTTGATCGTAACACAGCTGTTTTTAATTTCATGTGAATTATTTCACAATATAAGTATTTATCTTTTCTGTGTGATTTACACCTGTCTCCCCCTCCTTTCAAGTGAAAGAGGTCACAAAGTTTGAAAATTCGCCACGATTTCCCTCTTATTCCCCTCCAAAAGTGAATGTTTTCACGTTATAATGTATTTAAAGATTAAACAGATCAAATTTTAGGATGTTAGGGGATACCAACATGAATACTGTAGACCATGTAATGGAAATCGAAAACTTAGGGAACACGCAGTGCTTCTCGGAGCAAAACCGCAACCGTCTGCTGGTCAGCATGAAGGAAAGGGTACTCCCTGAAGGATCCCATTTGTTCTGGGAAGGCGATTTCGCCGACAAGCTGTACTACGTTAAACAAGGAAGAATCAAATTAACCAAATCGACCGATGAAGGCAAAGAACTGATTCTATATATGTACCATCCGGGAGACATGGTCGGGCAAGCCGATCCATTCTTCAGCAACAATCACAGTTTCTCGGCAGAGGTGCTTGAGGATAGTGTTGTCGGTGTCATCGAGCACAAGGATCTGGAGCTGCTGATCTGTCAGCACTGCGACTTCGCCATTGATTTTATGAAGTGGATGGGCATTCACCACCGCATCACCCAGACCAAATTTCGGGATCTCATGATGTACGGCAAGCCCGGCGCTTTAACATCGACACTCATCCGGCTGAGCAACACCTACGGGCAGCATCAAGCGGATGATACTATTCTCATCAACAAGAAGATTACCCACACCGATCTATCGAACATGATTGGCGCAACCCGCGAAAGCGTGAACCGGATGCTGAGTGACCTGCGCAAAAAAGATGCTATCGAATATGCCGGCGGGATGATTGTCATTAAAGATCTTCCGATGCTGCAGGAAATCTGCCATTGCGAGTTGTGTCCGAACGAAATCTGCCGGATTTAATCGGCCTCCCTTCAGTGCATAATATACAGTCATCTGCTTACAATAACCTTGTCTTTCCAAACCAAAATAAAGGGAGTGCTCAGCATGCGTGAAGGTTTGATTCCTGCTGTTCTTGGAACTGTGGTTTCTGCTTCGGGTGCCGCTCTGCTTGGCAGCAAGTATAAACTTGCCGCAACCGGTATTCTCGGCTTCGGACTGGCTCATATTGTGCTTGGTGCGATTGACCTGGTGGAACATCGGTAAGGATTGGAAGACAAGATTCATATAGCTGTCCTGTTCAGTCATTGAACTGAAGGGACGGCTTTTTATGTATGTGCCCGACGGGATCCCTCTTTTTTGTTAGGAGACGTTCCGTGCAGATCCCTCACTTTAATTAGACAAATGAAAGAAGCGGTCAACCGTTTGGTCGACCGCTTCTTTTCGGCTGTATATCAAGTGAGTAAACCCACTTTATGAGCAGCCCCTTTTCTATGATGCCTACTATGCAACCTTCTTTTGCTTGCTCCCTTTTCCCGACGAGATAAACCAATACGCCATCCCCACAAACAATCCGCCGCCAAGAATGTTCCCCAGCGTGACCGGCACCATGTTGCTGATCCATCCGCCGATGGAAATGGTCTCGGGATGCCCCGGCAAAATCGTCGCGAGCGTCAGAAGTGTCATATTGGCTACGCTATGCTCGTACCCTGTCGCAATGAAGGCAAACAGACACCACCATATTAAGATCAGCTTGGTCGTTTCTCCTTTGGCCCGAATCCCCATCCACAAGGCCAGACAGACAAGCCAGTTACACAAGATGCCTCGGAAGAACAGCTCCATAAACGGATCATTCATTTTCTTGGCGGCAGCCGTGAAGATGAGATGGTCCGGCGGCAGGCCTTTGAACAGGCCGGAAGCATACACCAGATAGCTGAGCAGAATCGCTCCGGCCAGATTGCCGATAAACACGAGCACCCAGTTCTTCAGCGTATCCCCCATTGTCGTTCGACCGGATAATGTGCTTATCGTAAAAAACATATGATTCCCGGTAAACAGCTCTGATCCTGCGAACACCACCAACGTGAGCGCGATCCCGAATGCCGCTCCCATGACGAGGGATTGGAAGGGCGAACCGGCAGCCGCGAGCGGCGCCCCCAACTTAAAGATCAATACAATTCCAATGCCGACATACGCGCCGGCCAGCATAGCCGATACCATATAGCGCAGCAGATTATGATTCATCTGCTCCTTTTTCCCGACGGCGGCATTAACAACGGCTTCCACATCCGTTTTAAACATGGGATACCACCCCTTGATTTCGTCTGTTTAATATGCGAGATCTGGCCTTAAACAGCCACCTCAACCTTCCCGTCCACGGCGCGAATCGGGTATACACGAACCTGGCCTTGATCCGGAGCCTGTACGAGCCCGGTTGAAAGCTCGATCTTCCAATCGTATAACGGATCGTAGATGTAGTGCCCGGATACGATGGCTTCCGAGAGTGGCCCTCCTTTGGGATGCGGGCTTTGATTGTCCAGCGCAAACCATTGATGATCCGAAGTCCGGAAGACGGCAATCTCCCGGTCTCCGAGATGGACCACCCTTCCGAGCTGTGACAGAAAATCATTTTCATTTCCTACCGTAATAAATCTTTCGGTTTCCATAACATGCAGCCTCCACTTCTCTTGTCTATTCCGATCCATACTGCAATAAACTCTATATGCTCAGGCGGCAAGAGGAAAGCAGGTTCCTCCCTCCTTCTATTTGCTGATCACTGGTCTTGCATCCTCGAATAGCGTATAACGCAGCTTCTCGTCGTTCAGCACTTTCTTCCAAGGATCCTCAACTTGCTGCAGGGCAAGCTCGATTCTCTCCACCAGTTCCTTACGCTGCTTCGGATCGTCCAGGATAACGGCTCGGATTTGTTCCAGTCCCAAACGCTCTACCCACTCCGAGGTTCTCTCCAGGTACTTACCGGTTTCACGGTAATACTGCATCAGGGCTCCGCAGATTTCGACCAGCTCTTCATCCGTTTTCACTTTGCAGAACGAATCCGCCAGACGTGCCTTCGTGCCGCCGTTGCCTCCAACGAATATTTCCCATCCACCGTCATTGCCGACGATTCCGATATCTTTCGTGCACGACTCGGCACAGTTTCGCGGACATCCGTTGACCGCCATTTTAAATTTCGCCGGGAAATCCAGTCTTTCGAATTTCTCCTCGAGGAATGCCCCCATGCCCATCGAATCCTGCGTACCGAAACGGCAGAACTGGGATCCTACACAGGTCTTCACGGTCCGCAGCGATTTGGCATAGGCATAACCCGACGGCATATCGAGCTCTTCCCAGACGCTCGGTAAGTCTTCCTTCTTAACACCGATGAGGTCCAGACGCTGTCCGCCGGTAACCTTGACAACTTTCACATTATATTTTAGCGATACATCCGCGATTTTCTTCAAATCCTCCGGCGTGGTAACGCCGCCGTACATTCTTGGGACTACCGTATACGTGCCGTCTTTCTGAATGTTGGCGTTCATCCGTTCGTTGACAAAACGGGATTCCCTCTCCTCCTGATGGGTTACCGGGTTCAGCATGGCCAGATAATAATGAATGGCCGGGCGGCATTTCGAGCAGCCTTCCGGGTTGCTGAAGTTCAGAACATGCATGACTTCCTTCGTCGTGGTAAGCCCCTTCGCACGGATTTCGGCGACGATTTCATCCCGATCGAGTGTCGTGCATGGGCATATGCCTTGTTTGCCTGCGGCCTTAAAGCCATCGCCCAATACGCTCTGGAGTATTTGCTCCACGACAGGTTTGCAGCCGCCGCACGAGCGGGTAGCACCTGTGCAAGCTTTGATCTCATCCACTGTCGTATGACCTTGGAGAGTAATGGCATCCACGATGGCTTTTTTGGTTACGCCGTTGCATCCGCATACGATCTCATCGTCGGGCATCTTTTCGAGCGAAAATGCCTTGCCGCCTCCTGTCCCTGCACGATCCGTGCCCATGATCGAATCGTAAATCTCATCCGTCATGGCTGTCTTTTTCCGAATCATGGATTGAAGGCTTGCCGAATCGCTCACATCTCCGAACAATATCGCCCCGACAATGATATTGTCGCGGATTAATATTTTCTTATAAGTCTTGCGCCAATCATCTTTCGCGGTGATCACCGCGTGTTCGGCTTGCTCCATGAACTCTCCGGCAGAGAATACATCAACACCGCTGATTTTCAGCTTCGTCGATACAATGCTTCCCTCGTAAGGCTGGCCTTCCACGCCGCACAGATGCTTCGCCAGCACCTGTCCCTGTTCGAACAACGGCGCAACCAGGCCGTAGCATGCGCCCCGATGCTCGCAGCATTCGCCAACCGCGTACACATCCGGCCAGGAAGTTTGAAGATAATCATTAACTACGATTCCCCGGTTTACTTCGATTCCGCTCGCTTGGGCGATTCCCGTGTTCGCTCTGATGCCCACTGCCATGACCACCAGGTCGGCTTCAAGCTCATCCCCATCCTTGAACCGGAGTCCCGTGACTCTGGTATCTCCCAATATTTCGGTTGTTTGTTTGCCTAGTAAGAAGTTGATACCCTGCTGTTCAAGCTCCCTTTTCAGCATGCCGGATGCCATCGAATCCAATTGGCTCTCCATCAAATCCTGCATGAGATGAACCACCGTCACCTCCATGCCGAGGCTGACCAATCCCTTGGCAGCTTCCAGACCCAGAAGCCCTCCGCCGATGACTGCCGCTTTCTTGTAGGCCTTAGCGGCCTCCAGCATCTGGGTGCAATCGGCTATGTTACGGAAACCGATAACGCCTTCTTTGTCACTACCCGGTACGGGTAAAATAAAAGGCTTCGAGCCCGTTGCTATCATTACTTTGTCATAAGGCACCGTCAATCCGTTGTCGGCTGTCACGACCTTGCGCTCTCCATCAATGGCTGTTACGGTGACACCCGTATGCAAAGTGATATGGTTATCCTCGTACCATTTCCAATCATTCAATACAATGTCATCCAAGGTTTTGCTGCCTTCCAACACATACGACAGCATAATGCGGTTATAATTCGGATGAGGCTCCTGTCCAATGACGGTGATGTCAAAATTCCCACCCAGTTTAATGATTTGCTCGACCGTGCTAATCCCGGCAATACCGTTGCCAATGACAACTAACTTTTCTCTCTTTATATTGGACATAAGTTTGATTCCTCCCCAACACGTTTATCTAGATCGTGGTATTCCGTTCCTTTCACATAAATTATATCGTCTGACGGCATTATTTATTGTGATATATTTCACATAAATCGTTAAAATTTTAAACAAAAATACCAAATAACCCTGTCCGCGTCGGAACAAGGTTATGATGAGAACACCCTCTATATAATATCGGCTTCCATATAGGCTCGTTCGCCGCTTGGCACTTTTAAATAAGGGCGAATACCCGCAAACCCCTTCGCATCCAGATTTACCCCGGTCATCCAGTTCCCCTCTAATAAGCCGCCATCCGATTGCATAGTGACGGCAGGCGCCTGAATATGCTCCTGATACAGAACGATGCCGGCCTGTATGGTCTTAAAGGCTTTTCCCTGCTCCACCAACGGTACGGCGCTGATATACGTAGGCACAAAGTAATTCGCAATCACATCCAGCTCTTCCCCGTCAAAAAACGGCTCGCTGCCAAGGAAGGGATGCATCATCACGATTTTCTCATAGAGTGACCAGATGATCATCTGCAGAAATCTTCCCGTTCGTCCCCTATTCTGCCCGGTAGCATGAAATCGATCGGTTTCATAACCAATGAACTTCCATCCGCCGGGGGCTTTGACCCATTTCTGAAACATGACTGAAGCACTGGTACCGTTTTGGTTAACGTTTTCTGCAGGTTCCGGGCTTGTTCCAGAAGCAGCTAACCACAGGGAGTCCGGCACATACTGGCTCAGCATCCGCTTGGTTTTCTCAAAAATATGAAGCACTTTTAATGAAGCGTTTTCAAGTTCTGAGATGTCCTCTTGTCCATAATGGAAACGGGAGATATACGTTCGCTTGGTCATGGGCTCGCCTCCTTGATATGCCGCTCTCGTTATTTACATCATATAGCGGCTGCGTCCGCTTGGTGCATGTCCACATATTCTTGCCGTAAATAAACAGAAACCATACTTCCGTTTAGAAAAAAAACCCTGAAATGAGGATATCTCATGCCAGGGTTTAATCATCAAGGGGAGTCTTAAGATGACTCATCTTTCGACCCATTGTTCTGCCCAGGATGCAATTTGCTCCATCACCGGACGAAGTGCTTTGCCTTTTTCAGTCAGTTCATATTCAATACGTACCGGTGTTTCCGGATAGACATGACGAATCAGTATCCCTTCACATTCCAAATCCTTCATCCGCTCGGAGAGCATTTTATCGCTCATGGACGGAATCAAATTCGAAATATCCTTAAAGCGCTTAGGCCCGCTCATCAACGTTTGAATAATCAAACCGTTCCACCGTTTGCCCAGAAAAGAAAATGCAGATTCAAAACGGGGACACATCGTAACATTTGTAACTTCCATATCCCTTCACCTCTTTACGAAGTCACCTTGTTTATAGAAACTCATAAGCTTAATCAAAAAACTAGAAAACTTACGAATTGTAAGTATGTTTCATTTTAGCACATTTCCGAGAAACTGAAAACCACCTAGCCCCTTTTTCCCATAAAATCAGCTTTTATCCCATAAAATACGAGCCAAAATATCCAAATCATTCTGGATCAATGTGGACAATTTCCTATTATACAGTACGGCCGCTGGATGGAACAGAGGGAATATCTTATAGGTTTCCTCCGAAAACATATAGCCTGCACTTGGATTCTCCGGATCTGCTGCTTGCTGGACCGGGCCCTCCATCAGTTTGCCGTGCAGCGATGTCACCGTTTCATGGCTTCCGATTAACCGGTGCAGTGCCGTATTTCCCATGGGTGCGATAATGTGCGGGCGAACCCATCGGATCTCTTCATCAAGCAAAGGTGCATGGGCCCATATTTCCGCCTTCGTCGGCGTGCGATTAGAACGGCTGATGACGCTCTCGCCCGTGGATCTCACGATTAGCTTTTCCTTATAGGGCCTGCTTCTCATGGCACTGGTAATATACACTTGCTCCCGGGTCAGGGACAGACGTTCCAGGTAGGCATTCATCTCTTGCCCGGCCTGCCCTACAAAAGGTAAACCTTCCAGAACTTCATGGGCGCCGGGTGCTTCCCCAATAAACATAATCTTGGCGAAGCGGACTCCTCTCCCCAGCAGGAAGCCCTCTACGGGTTGATGGACAAGCTTGGCCTGGCATATGGCGATGATTGCGGGATCTACAGGTGCGCTTTGTACTTCATTCATGTGTACAGCCCCCTTCTTGTATATCATACAATACCCCATACTTAGGTATATTCTATCCCTAGCCGGCAAAAACATTTCGGTGAACATTCACCGCCAACGATAAAACGAGCCGCTCAAGGGCTCCCCCTGAACGACTCGTTAACGCATGACTTCTTAATAAACGCTCGTAAACTTAGACTAAAACGGGAAGCGCGCGAACCGGCTGACTGTTGCCAAAGGTTTGCTTGCCTGCCGTGGAATAAGCCCAGTTAATCGCATTGGTGATCACTTTCAGCACTTCGGGGTTGTAGTAGGTTGGATAGGTCTCATGCCCCGGACGGAAATAGAAAATGTTCCCATGACCACGCTTGAACGTGCAACCGCTGCGGAATACTTCGCCGCCTTCGAAATTGCTGACAAATACCAGCTCGTCTGGGGCTGGAATATCGAAGAACTCGCCGTACATTTCCTCGTGCTCGATGATGATCGGGCCTGTAATTCCTGCCGCAATCGGATGTGTCGGATTTACACTCCAAATAATTTCCTGTTCTCCTGCTTCGCGCCACTTCAAATCACAGCTCGTGCCCATCAAAGCTTTGAACGGCTTGGAAAAATGTCCGGAATGAAGAACGATCAGACCCATGCCATCCTGCACGCGTTTTACGACCTTGCTTACGATTTCATCACTTACCTGGTCATGAGCCATATGCCCCCACCACAACAGCACATCGGTTGAATCCAGTACATCGTCCGTCAATCCATGCTCCGGCTGATCGAGCGTTGCCGTTCTGATAACGAAATCCGGATTTTGCAGACCCTCCGCCAAAGCTGTGTGAATCCCTGCTGGATAAACGTTCCGAACCTCATCATGGATTTTCTCGTGTACGAATTCATTCCAAATGGTTACGTTAAGCATCTTGCTGTTCCCCCTAATTGCTTATTCGGTTGTTACTCTAAGCTGTTAGACCCACCACATTTCTCCGAGCGGCTCTTCGATCAGCACTTGCTGAAGATTTTGCACCGCTTTGGAGAAGCCTTCTTCAATCGACATCAATCCATCTTCATGTTCAATGCTTACGACATAATCATATCCAACCAGACGAAGGGCACTCATCATATCCGCCCATTCCTTCACGTCATGCCCATAGCCTACGCTGCGGAACTGCCAAGCGCGATCCAGCATATTGGCATAAGACTGCATATCGGTCAGACCGTGCTTGTTCACGTTGATCGGGTCAATGCTTGTATCCTTCGCGTGGAAGTGGTGGATTGCCCCTTCGCGGCCCAAAATTTGAATCGCTTGAACAGGGTCGATCCCTTGCCACCACATATGACTCGGATCCAGGTTGGCACCGATCACTTCGCCTGCGGCTTCACGTAAACGGAGCAGCGTGCCAGGCGTATGAACGGAGAAGCCGCCGTGCAATTCCAAACCAATCTTCACATTGCGGTCTGCAGCAAATTTACCCCATTCGGTCCAGTAAGGAATGACCTTGTTATCCCACTGCCAGGTCAGAATCTCTTGGTAGTCGTTAGGCCAAGGCGCAACCGGCCAGTTCGGGTATTTGGCATCCTCATGGTCGCCTGGGCAGCCGGAGAATGTGTTAACAACAGGTACTTCAAGCTTCTCGGCAAGCTCTACCGTTTTTACGTATGTGTCATGGAACTCTTTTGCGATCGCTTTTTGCGGATGAAGCGGGTTGCCATGGCAGCTCAGTGCGCTAATGATCAACCCACGGGATTCCACCGCATTTTTGAAGTTTTTCAGCGCAGTTTCATTCTCCAGCAGCTCGACCGGGTTGCAATGTGCATTCCCAGGATAACCGCCTGTTCCGATCTCAACCGCTTTAAGACCCTTGGATGCCACATAGTCCAATGCATCCTCCAATTTACGTCCGCTCAACAATACCATAAATACGCCTAATTTCATTGTATACCTCCTGGTTTACCTTAATATTAGTAGGGATTGCAAGATTTAGTTATCGAAATAAACCGCTTTTCCTGTCTTCGCCGATTCATAGATCGCTTCCAGAATTTGCGTTACAACAAACGCTTGCTCCGGCTTAACCACAGGGTCCTTATCCTCAATAATGGCCTCCAGCCACATTCTGGCTTCACGGTCCGAATCATTTTCCTTGGAGCCGGAATAGAACGCTACGCCGCCGGCATTCAAATCGACTTTGGTTTCATACAATCTGCTCATTTTCTCGCCGTTAATACGCAGACCGTCCTTCATGTCAGCCCCGCCTTCTGTACCCGCCAACACGGCTTTGGCTTCGCCGGTCTCAACGACGTTAAGGGCCCAGCTGGATTCCAGAATAATCGTTGCGCCGTTCTCCATCGTAATGAACCCGAATGCCGAATCCTCTACCTTGAACTCCTTCGGATCCCAAGGACCGAACGCATTCGCCGCATTCTCCCGTTGACCAAGTTTATGGAACGTGGATCCCAGCACGCTCTTCGGCTTGTAGTTGTCCATCAGCCACAAGGTCAAATCCAGCGCATGGGTACCGATATCGATCAACGGACCTCCGCCTTGCTTCTCTTCGTCAAGGAATACGCCCCAGGTCGGAACGGCACGGCGGCGAACAGCCAGCGCTTTACCGTAGTAGATCTCGCCCAGCTCGCCTTCCTCACAGACGCCTTTCAGATACATGCTATCGTCGCGGAAACGGTTGTTGTAACCGATGGTAAGTTTTTTCCCTGTACGCTTCGCGGCGTCCAGCATCGCTTTGGCTTCGGAAACGGTCTTCGCCATAGGCTTTTCGCACATCACGTGCTTGCCGGCTTCAAGGGATGCTACCGTAATCTCGGAGTGGGAATCGTTCGGCGTACATACATGGATAACATCGATGCTGCCGTCTTGCAGCAATTCTCTGAAATCCGTGTACACTTTTGCGCCTTCAACCCCGTACTCAGCAGCCGCCTTCTGCGCACGCTCTTCTACGATGTCGCAAAAAGCGACCAGTTCCGCCTGCGCCTGCTTCTTCAAGCTCGGCATATGCTTGCCATTGGCGATTCCCCCACAACCGATAATTCCGATCTTCAACGTTTTCGACATGTCCATTTCCTCCCCATAGGCATTTGATCATTTTGGAAACTCTCCAAATATTAGTGCAACGCTTTCATGCGGACCATTTCCAAGAACTCACACCCCTGTCAGATCCGTCAGAAGCTGGTTTGCATGTCGTTCATAACCAGTGTACAAGAATATGAACCGGGCTGCCAGTTCGCTATTCCGACATGTTTGCCTGCTGCGGCGCCGGAAGTTTGCCGTAGCGGTATGTGCTTTGCAGAACGATATGTCGGCCCTCCAGCGAAGACTGCTGGAACGACTGCATAATCTCCAGCACGTGGTATGCCAGACGGGCGCTCACGCGATGGTCCTTCTGCTCATGAATTGATTGGATCATATCATTGATACCCAGCCCCCGCTCGTTCTTCCCGCATTCAAATGCGGGGTCAAGCAGCTCCCATTCCTCGGAGCCGTGCTTCCGGAGCTTCACTTCGCCGTTAAAGTAGTTCGGATCCCCGAGGCTTAGGCTTCCCTGCGTGCCATAGATTTCGATCCAGGGCAGGTTCGATCCGCCAAAGATATCGAAACTTGTAATCATGGTTGCAATGGCACCGTTCTCAAAATCCAGCGTCCCTGCTAAATGCGTTGGGGTCTGAACCGTAATCGGTTTTCCTTGGAGCGGGCCGGAGCCGATGGCGCGGTCTGGAATCTGGATGCCGGTGGATGCGCTGATCCGGCTTGCAGGACCAAGCAGCTCTACGAGGGCCGATACATAGTAAGGACCCATATCCATCATTGGACCTCCGCCCGACGCGTAAAAAAATTCAGGATTAGGATGCCAAGCTTCCGGTCCTGAACCCATCATAAACGCCGTAGCGGCAACAGGTCTGCCAATAAGCCCGGATTCAATAGCGGCTTTGGCCGTCTGTACGCCGGAGCCCAGAAACGTATCGGGCGCGCAGCCGACGCGAAGTCCTTTTTGATCTGCCATATTTAGCACCCGGCGGGCTTCATCAAGGGTAATCGCCAGCGGCTTTTCACTGTAAACATGCTTCCCTGCTTCCAGCGAAGCAATGTCCACATTGGCGTGGCTGGCCGGAATGGTCAGATTAATAATAAACTCAATGTCAGTCTGTGCAAGCATCTCCTCAACTGTATACACGTTCGGGATGTTGAACTCTTCGGCCTTCTTCTTCGCGTTGTCCGGAATAAGGTCAGCACATGCCACGACTTCAACCCAAGGGCTGTTCTTTAAGTTCGTGAAGTATACGCCGCTGATGGTTCCGCAGCCAATTATACCTGCTTTCATTTTTTTCATCGCTGTCACTCCTTGAGTGTTTTAGATGTGCTCGGACTAGTACCATGGTATTCTTTTATGCTTTCGTTTAAAATGAAGAATATGATTAAAACATGAACAATCTGGTCATTATTTTCTTATTCTTCAAAGGGGACTTTAGCAATGGATTCAAATCTTTCCAACCAAGTCGTAGCAGCGGATTTCTCATTTCATCGTAAACCTTTCAAGATGTCCCTGGCTGACGGTTTCGACACCTACCTGATGCGATGGCAGACCGACGGCAAATGCCGTGCCAAAATCGATGACGAGCTGTCACTCGTTGAAGCAGGGGATCTGTTAATCTTCACGCCAGGACAACCCTATGAACTCCGAATAGATGACGAATATAACGCTTTGGGTGAGTTAACCATCGAAAGCGGAGATTACCATATTTTTTTCAAGGGTCCCTGGGCTGACGCGTGGTGGAATTCCAAGAAACGCCCAACCAAAATTCGGGTTCCACTGGAAGAGCGTTACCTGAGTCTGTTTCGGCAAATTCTGCTGGAGCAGCGCCGTGTATCGGATCCTTATCCGGAGATTTCGGATTACACGGTGCGGATTTTGTGCCTCGAAGTGGACCGCCTGTTATCGGAGCAGCCATCGACCACACCCAAGACGTATCTAGCCTACCGCATGAAAAATTACATTGAAGAGAATGCCTCCTCGATGTTCAAGCTGGAGGACGTCGCGGCCCATGTCGGCATTAGTGTCTCTCGGGCAGTCCATCTGTTCAAAGAAGCGTTTGGCACCACCATCATGCAATACACCATGGACGTTCGCCTGAGCATGGCCAAGGAACGGATTGTGTTTAGTCCTCTCTCGCTGGAGGATGTTGCCGAAACGTCCGGCTTTGCCAACTATACTTATTTTCACCGCGTTTTCCGCTCCCGATTCGGCGTTTCGCCCAAACAATTCCGCATGGCCAGCCGAACGTCAAACTGATCGTGCCAGCAGTGCAGTAAAAAAGCGGGTCGACCAAGGTTTTTCCTTGATCGGCCCGCTTCTTTCTTGAATCAAATGTAAGATATTCCATGATCCAAAATTACTTCTTATCACGGTTGGCCGCCGCCTCGGATACAACGATAGCCAAGTCTTCATTTCCGAATAATGACAGGACGCCAAGCAGGGTCTGATCCGGTATTTCACCAGCTTCTTCCTTGGGCACCGTTAATTCCAGCACCCGTGCCAGCCGCTCATTGTCCGGCTGATTCGGATATGCTTTACGGTACAGTTCCGCTGGGTCAAGTCCGTGATTCACACACCACTGGGCAAACACGAGGATCATCATATCCTCGTCCTGGCGGTACGACTCCGCAATCCGTTCTTCTACGGATTTTTCCGTAAATTCCATGCGTTACCCCTCCTCATGCGAAAAGGGCTTCGGAGCTCTCTTCGTTCATGAAGACATTATACCGTTTACTTGCGCTCAGACAAAGTCTAAACTAGTCAACCATCTTGACCTGCACCGGATGGCTCTTCGCTTTTTGGTCATTTTTCTTCTTCATCCAAGTTCCAAGACTGATGATAATGGCAATAACAAGAATTTCAAAACCATACTTCAGAACGCCATTGGCGAACCAGCTGTGAATCATCGGCTCTTCCACAATCATCTTCGATGCGGTCCAGGCTAACACGGCAGCACCGATCGTGATGATAATAGGAAAGCGATCCGTCAACTTCAGGATAATGGTACTGCCCCACACCATAATTGGAACCGAAATCGCAAGCCCGATAATAACCAGCATGAAGCTTTCGCCAGCAGCGCCAGCTACAGCAAGCACGTTATCCAGTCCCATCATCGCGTCCGCGATAATAATCGTACGGATTGCCGCCCACATTTGGTTGCCAGCGGAAATTTCATGCTGCTTCTCATCCACCATCAGCTTGTAGGCAATCCACAACAGGGCAAAGCCACCGATCAATCGCAAGCCGGGGATCATTAAGAGCTGTACAACGAGGAGTGTGGCCACGATACGAATCACGATCGCACCGACGGTACCCCACAGGATGACCTTCTTCTGGTCCTCCTTCTGGACATTACGAGCGGCAAGCCCGATAACAATCGCGTTGTCGCCTGCCAACACAAGGTCAATGAGGACAATCGATAGCAGTGCCATCCAAAAATCCATCGACATGATATCCATGCTTCTCCCATCCTTTCTGCATTTTCTTTAGATTTACACCTACCGATGTCCTCCACCAAAAAAAAAACGCTGTTCCCTTAGATTACAAGGTCTACAGCGTTTTTTGGGCGCAAAAATAGACCTCCACCTCATTCATAAATAAATCAGGCAAAGGTCTCGCTAAACAACATAATCGTTGCCAATAAAGCCGGGGATGATTGATCCCGTAATGACGACTTTACTTACGATATAGAATTTATAAGTTATCAGCGGAACCCATGAAATTCTATATCGCAAGAAAACCAACCTTTGAATCGCGGTTGCTTCCTTGAAAGGCCACGATAGAAGGTTTTCTTATGAAGCTACTCCCCTTTGGGAACTATTCGGTTGGACATATTATAACATATGAAAAATCGCTTGTATATTCAATTTTCCCCACCGAAATCGAATGCTTAGCTGTCCGAAATATGGGCAGCAGTCCTGTTTTTTTGCTATCATGGTGCTATTCTGGTTGACTTTGACTTTCGCAAAGTGAGGATTGAACATGAAGAGATGGATCATACCCGCAATTTATTCAACAGCCCTGATACTGGCATTTGCATACAGACATGAAATCATAGACTGGCTGAGAGGAAATCCCCCGCTCTACCTGATGATCCTGCTGGCAGCCCTGCTTGCCTTATTTCCTATTGCGCCCTATAAAGTCATTATCGCTATTCTCGGTTATGCATATGGGACACTCTGGGCTGCAGCCATTTCGTGGTTCGGAACAACGATAGCGGCCGTCATCCTGTATGCGGCAGTTCGGTCCCTGTACCAGGAGCCCGGCAGGCGACTGCTTGGCAAATACGAGGCTATCCATAGGTTTACAGCCCTGGTAGAAAGGCGCCCCTTTCAGTCGATCCTGCTCGCGCGCTTACTGCCCATTATTCCGCAAATGGCCGTCAATATTTATGCCGGCGTCGCATCCATTCCATTCTGGACGTACACAACCGCTTCAGCCATCGGTAAAATCCCCGCGATTCTCCTGTATGCCTGGCTGGGCAGCGGGTTTTCCGATCATCCGCTCCTCTTCGCGGGTATCGCGGGCGGACTTATGCTGGTTACCGCTCTGTGCCTGGCCGCTGTCCGGTGGTATAAAGGGAGACCGGCTTAACGGAGCATCATTTTGGTTTCCCTGACCAAAATGATTATAATATAGAGTAAGACTTACATTTATATGTTATAACGATGGAGGGATAATAGATGAATAATCGTTCAACCCCAAGTGAATTGGCTACCTTTGCGGGAGGCTGCTTCTGGTGTATGGTCTCTCCTTTTGATGAGCTGCCGGGCATCCTGAAGGTCGTTTCCGGCTATACGGGCGGCCATAAGGAAAATCCGACCTATGAAGAGGTATGCTCTGATACAACAGGTCATTACGAGGCTGTTCAAATCACGTATAACCCGGAAGTGTTCCCTTACGAAAAGCTGCTCGAGCTCTTCTGGCAGCAAATCGATCCTACGGATGAGGGCGGACAATTCCATGACCGGGGCACATCTTACCGGACTGCTATTTTTTACCACACGGAGGAGCAGCGTGAACTTGCGGAGCAATCCAAGCAAGCCGTAGCTGCCAGCGGACGATTCGATGGACCGATCGTAACGCCCATCCTCCCCGCCAGCACTTTCTATGAAGCTGAAGAATATCATCAGGATTATCACAAGAAAAACCCGAGCCATTACAAACGCTATCGCAAAGGTTCAGGACGCGAGGATTTCATTGAGCAGCACTGGTCGGATCCGGTAGATCCAGCCGAGCTTAAACAGCGCCTGACACCGATCCAATATGAAGTGACCCAGAATAACGCAACCGAGCCTCCGTTCCACAATGAGTTCTGGGACCATCACGGGGAAGGCATTTACGTGGATATCGTATCCGGCGAGCCGCTCTTCAGCTCAACGGACAAATATGATGCCGGCTGCGGATGGCCGAGCTTCACCCGTCCGATTCGCGAATACAACATTAAGGAAAAAATGGATCTTACCCATATGATGGTCCGCACCGAGGTAAGAAGCAAAAAAGGCGACTCGCACCTCGGCCATGTATTTGACGACGGACCTGGGCCGAACGGGCTTCGCTACTGCATCAATTCTGCGGCACTCCGATTTGTACCGAAGGAAGAGATGCAAAAGGAAGGCTACGGCGAGTATTTGCAGCTGTTTGAATAAATCCAAGTTTCCTAGTGCATTGCCCTTCAGGGCAATGCACTTTTTGGTACGATTGAACCCGCTTATTCAATTTGGCTGCACGGGGTAATATACATTACATACGAATTAGAGATGAACTGGAGGGATTGCACATGCCTTGGAGCAAACATGATTATCCGCCATCCATGAAAAACCTGGAGCCTCGGGTGAGGAATAAAGCCGTGGAAATTGCCAATGCCCTGCTGGAGGAAGATTACGATGAAGGTCGTGCCATCGCTATCGCCACCGCCAAGGCACAGGAGTGGGATGAGAATCATCCGAAGGACGAGAAGTGAAAATCCGGGCATAAGCATACGAAAGAAGCTCACCCTGCATGCGGGTGAGCTTCTCTTAGTTGGACCGTCTTATGAACGGCCGCTAACGGTATGCTGCGCTGTCTTCGGAGTAACCGGAGTGCTTGGGGCACGGACCGCCTTCCGAATCGGTTTCTTTTCCGTTTTCTCGGTACCGTACGTCACTGTGATGGTGATCACTTGTCCGGCAATCGATACGGCTAATATAGTATATAAGGTTTCAACCAATGGCATGTAGAATAGCGATAATAGCAGTACTACGGCATCCATCAGGAAAAACACCGTCCCTACCTTAAGCCCGCTCCACTCGCTGAACAGCACGGAGATCACGTCGTCACCGCCTGTCGCTCCGCCGAAACGGAGCACGATGCCTGCACCAAAGCCCGTCAATAAACCGGACAGCAGCGCGGCTGCCAGCAAGTTATGATTCAGATCGATCACAAGCGTGGAATACCGCTCGATCAATGCGTAGAACAAGGTGAACATGCTCGCCGCAACTACGGTATTGATAATGAACTTCCGACCTTTGATGAATAAGGCAACCAGCAGAACCGGTATGTCCATGAGGACCATACTTAATGCGGGCGGAATATCAAGCGCATATTTGCCAAGCAGTGCAAGGCCGACAAAGCCGCCTTCGGTTAAATGATTGTGAAAATTAATGTGATAATACGTAAAAGCCATTAAAAACGTTCCGAACAACATCGCCGACATGGTGATAATTGTGTTTTGTCTTTTCCTCATACAGGATCCCTCTTGTCGTAGTAGATTGGTCAGACATAGGCCAATCTCTACATAGAGGCAACCTGGAGGAGTTCATCCTTCGAACCATAGTTCCCATCCTTTCGTAAGAGACCGTCCTTGTCTTCTGACGTCCGACTTCGCTCTACGAAGGAAGCTATGTGTATGAGAGATCATAACGTTTCCAAATCGTCCTTTGGGGATTCGTCCTTCGGGGACACATGGTATCCTGATCCTTTCTCGTTTTAATTAGACTGCTTACATTATTATAACACAGTTGGCATACAAGCTAAACAGCTGGCTAGAATGAACTGGAATATATATATAAAATATGTAAAAAAACTCGCTTTCAGAACTCCCTCCATAAAATATCGCCGTTCTGTTCACATATTCGCTAAATCCGATGTGACTTAAATCACAAATACCCCTTCTTCCCTTGTCTATACTTAAATCGAATACGAATTCGAATTATGAATCAGGGGGAGTCTGCATGTTAAGCCAGCATACGATTGAGGTCGTTAAATCGACCGTTCCTGTTCTTGAAACACATGGAACGGCAATTACGACTGCATTTTACCAAAAATTGTTTCATCATCATCCGGAGCTTCTTAACATATTCAACCATGCGAATCAACGAGAAGGAAAACAGCCCTTTGCCCTTGCCAATGCCGTATACGCCGCCGCAGCCCATATCGACCGTCTTGAAGCGATCGTCCCGGTTGTTAAGCAGATCGGACACAAACACCGGGCATTAAACATTTTGCCCGAGCACTATCCAATCGTTGGCGAAACGCTGCTCGCCGCAATGAAGGAAGTGCTGGGAGACGCTGCAACGCCCGAAATTATCGAGGCCTGGGCCGAAGCTTACGGGGCTATTGCCGATGTCTTCATTGGCATTGAAGCGGATATGTACCAACAAGCCGCGAACGAGGCCGGCGGCTGGAGCGGATACCGCAATTTCGTCATTGACCGGAAGGTGGAAGAAAGCTCCGTTATCACTTCCTTTTATCTGGTCCCGCAAGACGGCGGCGAGATTTCCGCTTATCAACCCGGTCAATATATCACGCTCCGGGTGAAACCCGAAGGTGAAGCCTATTATCATAATCGTCATTACAGTCTCTCATCCGCACCGGGTCAGCCTTACTACAGAATTACGGTCAAGCGTGAGGATGAACTGGAAGGAAAGCCCGCAGGCGTCGTCTCCACTTGGCTGCACCGTCATGCCGAGGTTGGGACCGTTCTTGAGGTCACGGCTCCGGCCGGTACCTTTACGCTGGATACGGACAGCGATCTTCCGCTTGTCTTGATCAGCGGCGGCGTCGGTTTAACCCCGATGGTGGCCATGCTCGAAACCGTGCTGCTGGAACAGCCTGACCGGAACGTAACCTTTATTCATGCGGCCAAGTGCGGCAGCCAGCATGCGATGAAAGCTCACATCGATGCGCTTGCCTCCAAATATCCGCAGCTAACCTCTTATGTCATTTATGAACAACCGGAATCGGAGGATCAGTGTCACCAAGCAGGCTATATTGATCTTGATTTCCTGCGCAAAACCGTTGATGACAAGGCCGACTTCTACTTCTGCGGCCCCGTTCCGTTCATGCGAGCCGTGAACAATCATTTGAAATCGATGGAGGTACCTTCGGACCGAATTCATTATGAATTTTTCGGCCCGGCTGGTACATTGGAAGATTAAAATAACCGTATTACACAATCAAAGGGTGCCTGTCTTGCATAAAGACAGGCACCCTTTTTAGATGGAACACGCTTGCTGTCGACTATTATCCAGCGAAGAAGATAACCATATGCCAGTTCTGGTCATGCGCAATTTATAAAACTATGTACCTTGGCGTTCATACCGTCCTCAATATTTCGGAACTAGATATGCTTGCCCTGTTCCCGCAGCAGCCGGTTTACCGTTTCTCTCCTCACGCCGATCAGCTGTCCGATCTCTTCCTGCGTCAGATACTCGGTCAAGTGTATTCCCTGTGAATACTCATCCAGCCACTGGATCAGCAGCTCAAGCCGCTCCGCAGGTCCTCCGACCGTCAAGTGATCCAGCCTCATCTGCATGAACCGCACCTTTTCCTGCAGCAATCTGGCAACCTCGAGCGGTTTCTGCGGATCCTCCGCAAGCTGGCGGTACCACGCTTCAGCCGATATGACCTCCACTTCGCTCTGGATCAGAGCGATCGCCGTTCCATGTGTCTCCTTCGGGCTGATCAGGGAATGGTGCGGCACCGTTTCACCGGGATATAAAATATTGAAAAGCACCATATTGCCATTCGGATGGAGACGGGTCACCTTGAACAATCCGCTCCGGATGTGATATAGATGATCGCCGCTATCTCCTTGCCTGAACAGTATTTCGCCTTTATGAAGAATCATTAATGAATCGCCTCCTGATGAATGCAGTTATCAGGAGTGTAAACGATATGCCGTCATGAATCCACTGGAGGCAAATAACAATTACCAGAAATTAATGGTTGCGCACCGTATATTGTTGGCATACCATGTGTATAATAGAACATATGTTCCTGTATTTATTCATGTTTGAGGATGTGTCTCTTATGATGAAACCTTCCACTCCTCCTCCGCCTTCACTAGAAGACGAAGCCCTGATCCGAGATTATCTGCTGCATCACTTCATTCAGTCTGTTCTCGAGCGGGATATTCAGATTCTCAAGACCCTTCAACTGAAAATGGGTGAGCTCTATATCTTAAATCTGCAGCTCATTAAAAAAGGATATTCGGATCATGCCTGGTTCCTACAACAACAAATGAGAAGGCGCGGCATCCGGATTCATAGTCAGAGCGGTACAGCCGAGGAAGGGCTGCGTGTCCAGTATTTATGCCGCGGATATGATGGCTCTCTGCTCTGCGAATGGCACTCCTTCAAGGAAGAGATAAAGGATCGGCTCGTTTCGTATCTTGGCACGGATTTGGCGGCATACTAGCACCAACTACGTACAAGACAGGAGCGCTCCATGAAGAATATCTTCCACATATATTCTGCCGATATCCATAGAATCATCCGTAATTGGGCTGCAGGCGTCATCATCGTAGGGCTCGCTATTCTTCCTTCTCTGTATGCCTGGTTTAACATTGAGGCCTCCTGGGATCCCTACGGCCAGACCTCCGGCGTCTCCATTGCCGTTGCCAACCTGGATAAAGGCACCACCCTCCGCGATCAGCCCATTAACCTGGGAAAAGAAATCGTGGAGTCCCTCCATCACAATGAGAAGCTGGGGTGGCGTTTTACGGAGGATAGCAAGAACGCCATTCAGGGTGTACGGCGCGGCGATGATTATGCCGCTATCATTATTCCGGAGAACTTCTCTGCCCGGATCGGCACCGTGCTGACCAATGAGCCTGTCAAAGCTCAGATCCTCTATTATACGAACGAAAAAATCAACGCCATTTCTCCCAAAGTGACGGCCCAGGGTGCATCCGGTGTTGTGGAGGAAATCAGCAAAAATTTCATCAAAACCGCCAACGGCACCATCTTCGAGATTTTCAACACGCTCGGGATTGAGATCGAGAACCAGCTCCCGGCCATCAATAAAGTCCGAAGCCTTCTGTTCCGGCTCGAAAAAAGCTTTCCGGAGCTCAATGAAGCGGTGGGCACAGCTGCACAAGATATTAAACTGGCCAACCGATTGGTTCAGCAAGCCGACGCCGCCCTGCCTCGCCTTGAAGGAATTGCCACGGACGGCAAGGCCATGGCCGGTGCGCTGGCGGAGTTCGCGAATCAGGCCGCCGGTGCCTCGAAATCGCTGGAGCCAACTCTGCGTCAGGACTTGGAGGTACTGGCTGCAACCACCGGAGCGCTCTCGCAAGTGCTGGACGCTCTAGGGCAAGCCGACATTGACCCGAAGGAGCTTGCCAGCCGCCTGAACGCTGCGCAGGAACGCGCAGAGACCGCAGCGAGAGCAGCCGCCCGGCTGGGTCAATTGTTCAAGCGGCTGGGCTCCATCTCCCCGGCAGCAGCTTCCGGGGCGGCCAAGCTCGAGGATATTGCCGCACGATGGACCTCAGCTCAATCCGTGCTGCAAACCATAGCCCAAGCCGTGGAACGGGGAGAAGAAGCGCCAGCAGATTCCATCGATAAGTTGAAAAAGCTGAACGATGATATTACGGGACTGACCAACACGCTGTTAAGCCGCTACGATACGGAGATCGGTCCAGCGATAAGCAAAGCCTTCACCTCGGGCGCAGACACGGCTAAGCGCGTGCAGCAGGAGCTGACCCAGGCACTTGCCAGCGTCCCCGACATTCAGCATTTGCTCAAAGACGCCCGGAAAGGCCTTAAAGTAGGCGGAGAAGAAGTACAGCTTGCTCAAAGCCGTCTGCCGGAGGCCGAGCTTCGGATTACGCAGCTGGCGAATCGGCTCCGTGAGATGGAAGCTGAGGGAGATATCCAAGAGGTTATTGATTTGCTTCAAAATAATTTCGAGCTCGAAAGCCAGTTTTTTGCCGAGCCTGTAACGCTGGAAGAGAATCGCCTGTATCCGATCCCGAACTACGGGTCCGCCATGTCTCCCTTCTTCACGACTTTATCCTTGTGGGTAGGTGCCCTGCTGCTCGTTTCCCTGCTCTCCGTTGAGGTTCATGATGAAGAGAGAAGCTTCCGCAGCATCGAGGTTTACTTCGGACGCTATTTAACCTTTCTCACCATTGCCCTGTTCCAAGCGCTATTCGTCACCCTGGGAGATATCTATTTGCTGCGGACCTATGTGGTGAATCCGGGCTGGTTCATCCTGTTTGCGCTGCTGATCAGCTCCATCTTCATGCTGATTGTGTATACGCTGGTGTCCGTATTCGGCAATGTCGGAAAAGCGATGGCCATCGTACTTCTCGTGCTGCAGCTCGCAGGCGCGGGCGGAACGTTCCCGATCCAGATGACGCCGCCCTTCTTCCAGGCATTGCATCCGTATCTGCCGTTCACCTACGCCATTAGCATGATGCGGGAAGCCGTTGGCGGCATTCTATGGGATATTGTCATCCGGGATGTCCTGTTCATGCTGATCTTTGCCGCAATTGCGCTGATGATCGGGATTGCGCTCAAGAAGCCGATCAACCGGGCCAGCGGCGGTCTTGTCCGTAAAGCGAGAGCCTCGAAACTCATCCATTAATCCTGCCCCCTTTCGGAGCGTATATCCGAACAGAAAGACTGCCTGATTACAACTTGAGTCAACCTTTATGCAAAAGGACACCCCAAGCGGCTTCCTAGAGCCATGGGATGTCCTTTTTTTCATATAAGATTCACTTATGTTGGGATTGCTGATGGTATTCCTTCAGCTGTTTCAACGTATCCTCTTCCATATCCCCAAGCCGCCAGATCGCAATCTTCGAAACACCCGTATCTGTCGCCGTATCCATCCAGCCGGCAATGGTCATACCATCTGCATACCATACCGTATGGCCGATGCCTTGCTCGTCCGTATATTCATAATACAGGGCACCGCTTGAAGAATCCCGCTTCGGCACTTCCGAGATGGAATGTGCCAGCTCCACCGCACGCTTTTCCGTTAAAGAGACAACCTTGCCGTTCTTCGCCCAATCAAACCCTCCAACCGACAGTGCGATGGCATGGTCTCCCGGAATCCTGCGCAGTTTGTCCGCCAGCTTTCTGATCAAGGCATGATCCGCCTTCGGCCCCGGTCCGCTATGCCCTCCGTACAAGTTATATGCCATCAGGACATAATCCGGGCCTGCCGGCAACAACTCCAAGGATGACTGGGAGATCCCCGGCTCCAGGACGATTCGAAGAGAGAAACCCTCCGCTTGTAAACGTTCATACAGCTCCTTGTACAGAGCGCATAAATTCGCCCAATCTTCCTTGCGTACCTTTTCGTAATCCAGCTCCACGCCACGAAAGCCATGCTGGGATACTACAGCCAGAATGTGCCCGATATGCTGGCTGCGGCTTTCCGGAGTAGCCACGATCCGGGAGATGAGCTCAGGATCCTTCTGATCCGCCGTCCCATCGGTATCGAAGCGATCGTTTACGATGGTCAGGACCCGGCGAAGCTGCTCCCCTTTCCGGGAAATCTCCTGAAATTCAGGCAGCCCCTCCCGAAAATCCGAAGTAAAATGGAGTTCGTCTTTATGATTGAAGTAGGCTGCAAAAAAATGGATCTCTTCAAGCTCGCTGCCGAGCTGCTCCATATCGGTTATACCCGTCCTCCACTGCCAATCCGTAATCCAGGCAGACAGCTTTACTCCCGTTTGCGGTATCTGAGCCTGCAGTGCTTTCTCCTGCTCTTCGGTGCGCAGCCACCAGAAGGAGACAGCAGCGCACAAAGCCATCAGCACCACTGCTCCTGCCCATTTCCTCCTGCGATTCTTCATTCTTGTTCACGTCCTACGCCATCCGAATTTTAAAAGGTCTCCACAGCCCAGTCAACCGCCCGGTTCAAACTTCTCTGCACGCCTGTCAGGACTCCGGTCAGTCCGGACGGCTTGTTCGTAAACAGCAGCTTCCGATCGCCGCCCGCAGACTCAGATGTTATGGTGACATCTTCAAAAATAGCGTCGTAAATATCATCCTTCTCATTCTGCTCGTGATATTGCGATTCAAACGCAACGCCCCCTGCGCCAATCGAAACATCCACAGGCTGCTGGTCCAGAATTAACTGTTGATCGACACTCACCGACACGGAATGGCCTTTCACCGAAATCTCCAACGAGCGGTTGCCAAGTATGTTGACCGGATACTCATTCTCATCATCCCGATCTCCGGCCTGCGTCTGTTCCTTGGTATATACCGATGCTTTGTCGAATTGCAGATCCTCTTCACCCCACTCGACCTTCGGCAGGGAATAAGTGAACAGCTCCTCGGGCGCTTGACCTGCTCGCTTCTGCTCTACCACCACGTTGTTGTTCTCCAGAAGGAGTCTTACGTAAGAGCCCTTGGTCCGGTCGTAACGGACATAGATGGACTGCCGTCCTACCACATTGCCGAGCGCTTTAGCCGAGACGGTTACGTCAGTCTCTTCGCTGCCTTTTAAATAAACCGTCCCTGCCTGAGACGGAGGCGATGTGACCACGAAACGGTTATCCGAAAATTCAACCGCTCCGCCGAGCAGCTCCCACTTGTCAGCCTGCTGCTTGTCCCCCCGCACAAACTGCATAGATTGTCCTTGGTCCTTGTGCAGCTTCATCAACAGGTGGTTGGTGGACCAGTAAGGAGCAGGCTGGACCCGAGTCAGATTATAAAGATCGCTATCCTGCGAGTTGAAAGCCATACCTTCCCGGTTGAAATTCATCCCAAACAACTGCTCAATCTGCTCCGTATTGGCATCGGCCACAAGCTGATTCATGCCGCTGCCAAGCGCATTGGCGTGCATGATCATATATGTCCCTGGAACGTAGCCCAGCGATTCCGTGTAGACTTTATTCATCGCCTCATAGTCAGCTTGAATCCGTTCTTCCATCTCCGCGCGGTTCTCGAGCGGTATCATGTTCTCGTCGCGAATGAAATCCATCAAATAGTGGTTGTAATACTCCACGTTGGATTTGCTGGTCAGTTCACCCTCATCCTTAACGCCGATATAACGGCCTTCACTATCAAAAATATTAATATAAGTCAGCCGGTTGCCGTTGGTCCCCAGCTCCCAATAACCGGTGCGGGTCATCTTCAGCATATCCTTCGGCTGCAGAAATTTACGTTCACTGTTGCCCATTTTGTCCGCATAGGACAGGAAGGTGGCCTTATAGTTGTATTTCTCCAGCAGCGGCTGCGCGAACAGCGCGGAGTCATTCCGTCCATCTTCAAAGGACAGATACAGCGCTTTATCCGGCAGCTTCTTGCCATTACGATAATAATCGATAATATCTTGCTGCGAAATCGTGGTGTAGCCCTGTTCATATAAGGCCTTCAATTGTGCATCCAGCTGGCTCTTGGATACGAGCTTGGATGTCCCGGTGCGGCCGACTCCGAAATAGGATAGCGCAATAAAGCCCTGATCCTGTCGCCAGGCCGACCTGTCCGGCTCCTTATAGGTGCGAAAATCGAAAATCGCATTCGCCAGCAGGACGGCTACTACGGCCAATACAACGACCTGTGCCGTAACTTTGATGATTTTGCGGCGATTTTTTCGCTGAACATTGAGGGCTGCATTTTGTTTTTTACCCATTTGTCATCCTCACTTCAACCGCTTTGACACGATCAGAACGGTAATCCGAATTTTTTGCCTTTACGCTTGCGGGCTTCCTTCTTCTCTCTAGCTTCAATATCCTGCGGTGTTTCCCGGGTCCCCCATGTCGACTTCCAGAAGGTAAACCAGGCCACCGGCATCTGCCATAACAGGACAAACTCATAGAACAGACAGAATACGAAGCCGAACACCCAGAGCTTGCTCTTGCGAAACAGCAGGTGGGCAAGACTCATGAGCAGCGCCATCAGCAGCAAGCCCATCAGGAAGGTCCCCGGGAAAATGCCGTGAACGATCGGCACGTACATCAAGTTATAGGCAACCACGACAGGCGCGGCAATCGGCACGATTAGGCCTATGTAGAAAAACAATGCCATAAACGGCTCTTTCCGCCAAATAAAGCTTCCGGCCCGGAGCGACTCGCGCAGCCAGGAGCGCTTCCAGCGCATCTGCTGCTTCAGGAACACCTTCATCTGCGAAGGGACAATCGTCGAGCATATGGCGGAATCCTGGTAACCGGTGCGATGTGTTTTCAAAATAAAGTTCGTCATGCTTCGGTCATCCCCGAAGGTGGCGGGTCTGCCCAGAAACTTCTGGTTCAGCCAGGCGTCCGCATGCTGCAGGATCAGCTCTTTCCGATAGCAGGATAACGGGCCCGACAAGCAGGTCACGCTGTCAAACCAGGACTCCGCCGCTTTCATGATCCGAAAGGCAATATAATAACGGACCGTCTGCAGCTTCGTCATGTTATTGGTATATTTGTTCTCGACGTCCGTCCGGCCGGCCACGCCGCCCATCTTAGGGTCCTGAAAAGGCTGAACGAGGTGGCGAATCGCCGTCGGGTCCAGAAAGCTGTCGGAGTCCACGAACACCACCAAATCATGCTTCGCCATCTCCACACCCTTGACCAGGGCAACCCGCTTGCCCGCATTCTCCGGCAGCACCGTATAGGACAAGCGTTCGCGGGTCGCGTATCGCTCCGCCTCGGAGTGAATCACTTCAATCATATCCTTGATCTGCTGCACCGATTGGTCTGTCGATCGGTCATCCACGACGATGACCTCCAGCTTATCGACCGGATAATCCTGATTAATACAGCTGAGAATCGTACGTTTAATCCAATCCGCTTCATTGAAGCAGGGGATGATAATCGAAACCCCCGGTGTATAATCCGGATTGATCGGCACATCGCGGTACAATGCCCCAAACAGGTAGCGAGTTAGCAAAAACAGGGCTGCGATTAAGCTGTACAAATATAGCACCATGTTGTATTTAAAATAGATAATGCTCTCGGCCCGCATCAGCATGATGAAGAGCACCGCCACGAACATCAACGCGCTGGCAGAATATACGGAATAGCCCCACCGTTTGCGCTGAAAATATTCAGTCAGCGGTTTCTCAAATTCCAAGGCAAGCATATGTTCTTCACCGGATTCTGCCAAATTCGTGGCCCGGCGAACGATGCTTGCATCCATCCTTACAGCCGATTCGAAACCTTCCGGCATCGCGCCTGGCGGGATCCGGAATCGGGCCTTTACCTTGTCGCCCACTTCGAGACCTGAAGAAGCGTCCGGCAGCTTGAGCAGCAGGCCCGTGGCCGAAATATCGGCTGCCTGTCCCTTAATCCCGGCTTTTTTCTTTTTCCCCTTGGGGACGATCCATACTTCAAATTCCGCTTCATAACGCAAGCTGAGCATACGCAGCTTATTTAAATATTCAGAGCTGGACAAATCATCCCCGGGCTGCTCAGCCCGGTTGCCTCTCCGGTCCGCGTTCAAACGAATCTGCTCCGGGTCAGGTACATAGGTAAGAGTACGTCTATCCGTGCGCGGAACCGCAAGAACTTCTTTAGTGCTCTTCGGTTGCTTTCTTTTTATAATCCTCATTGCTTTCTCCCATCGTTACAAACTCCAATAATGAAAGCCATTTGCTTCATATTCGGTTTTTGGATAAGCTCCCTTCACGTCGATCAGAAGCTTCTCTCCTTCAGAGCTAAACATGTCCTTGAATTCGGCAATCCCAAGCTGCTTGAACTCCCGGTGAGCGACGGCGACAACCGCAATCTGAATGTCTTTCAATTCGCTCATGTCCGACAGCTCGATACCATATTCCTCATAAGCCTGATGCGGGTCCACATGCGGGTCCGCGACCATCGGTTGAATTCCGTAGTCCTGCAGCTCCGTAATAATATCGATGACTTTGGAGTTGCGGATATCCCGGCAGTCTTCCTTAAAGGCCAGACCCATTACCGCCACCTTCGCCCTCATCAGATCGATACCTTGGCGAACCGCGAGTTTAATGACATGCTGGGCGATGTATTTGCCCATTCCGTCATTAATATGCCGCCCGGCCAAAATAATTTTGGAATGATATCCCGTATCCTCGGCCTTGTACGTCAAATAATATGGATCAATTCCGATGCAATGTCCGCCAACAAGCCCCGGCCGGAACGGGAGGAAATTCCACTTCGTTTCTGCAGCCCGCAGCACGGCATTCGTATCGATATCCATCTCGTTGAACAGCATGGAGAGCTCGTTCATGAAAGCGATATTGATATCGCGCTGGGCATTCTCGATGACCTTGGCTGCTTCCGCCACCCGGATGCTTTCCGCCCGGTGAACGCCTGCATCAATAATCAGCTCATATAGGCTGGCAACCGTCTCCAGTGCCTCCGGGTCATTACCGGACACAATTTTCACGATGGTCTCGAGTCGGTGTACCTGGTCTCCGGGATTGATTCGTTCCGGGGAATACCCCACCTTGAAATCCTCGCCCAGGCGCAGGCCGGACTCCTCTTCAAGAATCGGAATGCAAACTTCCTCCGTTACGCCCGGATAAACCGTTGACTCATACACAACAACCGCTCCCCGGGTCAATGCGCGGCCGACCAATCGGCTGGCATTGCGCACGAATTTCAGGTCCGGGACATTTCCGCTTTTTACGGGTGTCGGAACGGCGACAATAAAGCAGCGCGCTTCCTTCAGCTTGTCCGGATCCGAGGTGAAGGACGCCGTGCAGTTCGCAAGCGAAGTATCTCCGATCTCACCGGTAGCATCGAATCCGCTGCGGTACTGCTGCACCTTGGCCTCGCTCAGATCGAAGCCGATGACATCCAGCTTTCTTGAGAATGCGACCGCCAGCGGCAGCCCCACATATCCAAGACCGACGACCGCTAATTTGTCAACGCGGTCCATCATATTCACATATAATTCCATCTTATTCCATCTCCATTGCGGCTTTATCCTGCAGCTGCATCATGTCCGCCATTTTTACAAACGTATATCCTTTATTCTTCAGCCCTTCGAGTACTCGGGGCAGGGCCTCAATAGTATGAATGTCATCCAGCATATGAAGCAAAATGACGCTTCCCTTTTGTGTCTTGGTCATAACTCCGTTCACAATATCGTCGGCACTGTTGGAAATATCCCAATCCAGCGTAGTCACATCATACATTGCAATGGCGGGGTAACCGGCAGCCGCCAGCGCTTTGGCCCGTTCGTCATCTACCACGCCGGTCGGCGGGCGAAACAGCATGACAGGCTGCTGCTGTATGGCCTCCGTAATAACCTGGTGGGCCTTGACGACATCCTGCTGCAGCTCTTCCGGCGTTAGCGATGTAACGACGGGATGGCTGTAGGAATGATTGGCCACATCGTGTCCGCCTTCGACCATCGCCCGCGCCAAATTCGGGTTGCTTTCCACTCCTTTGGCCCGCAGGAAGAAGGTGGCCTTCACATCATGCTCCTCCAAAATATCAAGGATGCGGGTTACCGTTTTGTCGCTTCCGAAATCATCAAAGGTCAGGGCAACCTCTTTTTTGTTCGTATTGACTTTATAAACCAGTTCATATTTCGCCTGTTCATAATCCGGGTTCATTCTAGCAGCGTCGTATCCCGGAATTAACTCGAGCGGTTTTCGCACGCCGCCATTGCGCACCAGCTCATCCAGCGTAACCAATTGATATCCGATATCGTCCACGGCCTGGGCTATGTATTTAATAGAAGAAATCACTTCCGGATTGACATCGGTATTCATGGAAATAATGCCGCCTCTGGAGATGTACCTGGTCACATACTCTCCAATCTCTTCTGCACTCTGCATATTGCGATCCTTGGGATTAATGTTGTAACTTACAACGGCCTTCATTCCAAGATGTGCAGCTGCCAGCGGCACTTCATCCGGATAATCGCCCGAGCGTGTCCGCACATAGCGGGGCAGGACGCCCGTTTCCCGCTCAATGACATCATTCGCGAGTTTGATTTCCTTATAAATCTGATCGTAATCAAGCTGATTCATATCGAGCTGATTGAGCGTATTGTTCTCAATTTCATGACCTTTGGACAAAATGGCATCCGCAATGTCTGGTTCCTCCGCCACACGGATCCCCGGAAGAAAGAAGGTCGCCTTGATTCCATAGGCATCCAGCTCATCGATCAGGGCCATCATGGTCGCTTTATCGCCCATGCCGTTAAAGGTGAGCGCCAATTCTTTCCTGGCTGTGTAAACAAACGGGATTTCCCTGCTCTTTTCTCCCGTATACCGTTCCACTTTTTGAACTGTCGCTGTCGAACCGCCCGCTTCATCGCTGGGGGCTTGCTTACCACCAAAAAGACCACAACCCCCCAGTAACGCCAGGGTTAACAACAGTCCGGTCATTCTTGTTAGCATGTATAACATTCGGGTTTTACTAAAATCTCTCTTCATCTGGATACTCCTTTTAAATTTCAACAATTGCTATAACATTTTGGAAAAATTCATGGGTTTTCATCATTTTCATAACTTTGAATTACAATAAGGAACCCCGGTCGTCGAGCTTATGTAATCCGTTGCCCATGTTTTTTTCTAAACATGCTTTTACTCCCTGCCGCTCGATGATTCACATTATAGAATTCAGTTCTATACAATTTCTAAACATTTCCGATTTAACCGGGACTTGGCCCCCTGTCAGACAAAAAAAATACCTCCGAAAGTCTCTTAAGACCTTCGAAGGTATGTTGAATAGTGAATGATTCATGTTGTTCATGTTGTTCCATTTAACCTGAAAATCGCTATTGAACCTCATGCAAAATCAAGGCTCTTCCCCAGCCATCGCGGTTCGTTTGTGAACCCAAGCCTGGTAGTGATGGACGGCCAGTCCCGCAAAGGAGTTATGGTCGCTGCCAAGTTTGGCCGCACGCAGGGCTTCATCCTCCATCTCCTGTTCGCTCTTGGCAAAGAAGGTGAGATGCTCGCCTTCCTCCGTATCCCCAAGCTCCATGCCGATCCAGACAGACTTGCCGAGTTCGTCCGCCTGCTCCAGCTCTTCCTTGGACAATTCATACATCTGCTCCCCGCTGTCCCGGTACGCCATAACGGCAATCGCGTCCGTATTCTCAATCATCCAGCGGCTGAACGAATCGGCATCCCCGCTGCGGGGTCCAGGTATCGAGTCAAGCCAGAAAGGAACGGCGGCGCTGAACGTTAGCCCCTGACGCTTTGCCTCCTGCACCCAAACCTCCATGTTCGCGCTCCATTCTTCCACCACCTGTGCCTGTTCACGGCCCCATCTTCGGAGCACATAGGGCTCAACATCGAGCTGCACGCCCTCGAATTTCTCCTCCGGCGCAGCCGTACGATTGTACGCTTCCAGCCAGGCCAGCAGCTCCATCCCTTTTCGCCGGCCTTCCTCGTAAGCCCAATCCGGCTGACCGTTCAAGGCATGGACGCTGATCCCCTGCTGATGTGCCGCAGCTACAAAATGGCGGTATTCTTCGTCCGTCACCTCTTGCTGAATCTGCAAAAAGATCGTTGTGATGCCTTCCCTGCCGCTAAAGGCTACAATCTCCTCCGTTTCACTCCGGATCAGACTTGCATCCCACAGCCATGTAGCCTTGTTCTGATTCACCTTGCCTGACGGGAGAAGAAAAAGGATCAGCAGCAAAAGACAGATGCCGGCAACCAGAATGATCCACTTCGCTTTTGCATGTATAGGCCTCATTCTTCTCGTCCATTTCATCAGATCAAGACAGCCTCACCCGGCTCAGCTACATGCTGAACGGAATGGCCGATCTTGTAGATATGAGGCTCGGCGAACGCTTTAAATGCATTTCGTGTATCTAAGATCGGCACGCCGGTCGAAGCGATCGAATGATAATCCAGATTGCTGTGGTTTGTAATGAGGACGATGCAGTCGTAACGGCTGAATTTCGCCAGATCATACTCCACGCTGCGTACCGTTCCGCCTTGCTTATCCACGAAGCTGTGGGCATACGGATCGTAATAATCCACATAGGCGCCATTTTCCTTGAACTGTTCATATACTTCAAGGCCCGGGGATTCACGCAAATCGCTGATGTCCGGTTTGTAAGCCATGCCTAACAGCAGGATATTGGAGCGTTTGATCGATTTGGCATATTCGTTCAGAATCGTAGCCGTCTTATTGATCACATAGTAAGGCATATTATCGTTGGTGGACTGTGCCAGCTCAATAAATTTGCTGTAGAAGCGGAAGCCCTTGGCCTTCCAGGACAGATACATGGGATCCAGCGGGATGCAATGGCCGCCGATGCCCGGTCCCGGATAGAATGGCATGAATCCGAACGGCTTGGTTGCCGCTGCATTGATCACTTCCCATACATCAATGCCCATGCGGTCACACATCATGGCCATCTCGTTAACAAAGGCAATATTCACGCTGCGGAACGTATTTTCCAGCAGTTTGGACATTTCCGCCACTTTCGGGTTGCTGACGGGCACCACCGTCTCCACATACTGCTTGTATAACGCTTCACCCAGCTTTAGGCAGGCATCCGTCGTTCCTCCGATGACCTTCGGCGTATTTCGGGTATTGAACCGGCTGTTGGATGGATCGACCCGTTCCGGCGAGAAGCACAGATAGAAGTTTTGGCCGACCTTATAACCGAGCTTCTCAATCGGCTGCTGAATCAGCTCCTCCGTGGTTCCCGGATAAGTCGTGCTTTCCAGTGTAATTAACAGGTTAGGCTTCATAAAGCGTTTGAGCTGATCGACTACCATTGTAATGTAGGATGTATCCGGATCCTGATTCTCGCTGAGCGGCGTCGGCACGCAGATGCTGACGGCGTCGATCACAGCAATCATGCTGTAATCCGTTGTCGGCTTAAAGCGTCCGGTCTCCATGCATGCCGCAAGCTCTTCGGACGAGATGTCACTAATATAGGACTCGCCGCGGTAAATGCGGTCAATTTTGTCAGAATCCAGATCGATACCGATGACCGTGAATCCCTGTCTTACCATTTCCACAGCCAGCGGCAATCCTACATAGCCCAGTCCCACTACACCCAGAACGGCTTTCTTATTCTCAATGGCACTCAATAAAGTTTCATATTCCTCATTCACAAGTATTCAACCTCCATCGGATGTTTAGTCTATTCGTCTATTTCTTTTGCCTATTCGCCAAAAGACAGACCTCGTTTTGTTGAACTCTCTCCTTGCGATTAAAGAACCTCTCAGCTCAACTAATCACGTATCATTCATCATTCATTAATTCTCATCAAACTAGAAGCGTTAGTAACGATGTGTTTAATGAAGGCAGCGGCGGATGCGGGCATCCAGCTCCACCGGCGAGAACGGTTTGGTTACATAATCATCCACCCCGTTTTGGAAGCATTGGCTGATCGTTTGCTCCACTCGTTTCTCCGTTAATACCACAATTTTCGGCGGCTCCTTCATATCCAGCTGCTGGATATGATGGATGAAAGGCAGGCCGTCGATGCCATGCAGGTTGAGCTCGGTCAGCACAAGATCCGGCTCCCATTTCGGGATGAGATCCAGCGCCTCCAAACCGTCTACGGCTTCAAGCGTTTCATAACCTTGCATGGCCAAGCGGATCTGTAAAAACTCCCTCACCGTGGCATCTTGATCCACGATGAGAATGCGGTTTTGACCGCTGTCTGCTTCCTCCTGCGTAAATATATGAATATCCGAAGAGGTGCTGAGCTTGGTCGCTTCCGCCATCTGCTTCAACGTCAGCGCTGATGGCACTTCCGTAAGCGCGGCAAGCGTAATACGCGGATCTGCTTGCTCCAAACGGCCTTGCAGATGCTGCTTCAGGAGCAATGCCTGATAATGGGCGGCATCCAGCGAATATCCAGGCAAGGTAACGGCCATTACACCGGTTTGGGTGTCTTGCAGTACCTCACCGTTCAGGCCGGACAGCTGATCCACAAAGCTTTGAACCTCTGCCAGCCCAGCCTCCGTCTCGGACGGATTGCCTGCACAGTACAGAAACAGCAATGCTGTTCCATGGCTATGGTTTCTCACTTCCTCCTCCAGGCGGCCGTAAAAATCTACGGCCTGCACGCGTTGCAATGTTGCGGATTGAGACATAACTGTAGGTCCCACCTCTCTTTATATTTTGATGCTGTTACATATGAACCGGGCCTTGAAGTCAGGCAGCCTCGTTCTTATCTTTCCAGCTCTGCCGGGTCATGGTTCCCCATGAATTGTTGTTTTGCAGATATTGAATATGCCCCTGTACTCTCCACAGCACGCCTAACTGGTGGTATCCCACAAATTTGAGTGCCGAGAAGAGGAGCATCTTCACCAGATCGGACAATTTGGTATACCGGCGGAAGGCCATCTCCTCCAGGATGAGAGCTCCCACGCTGAGCAGGTACCCACTTAAAAAATTGACGAGTCCAAACACGACCAGCACATGCCAATTTGTCATATCCAGCAATACATATCCAAGCAGAGCCAGAAGGCCCGTAATTCTGAAGTAAGGGTTTAACGCTTCAAAAATAACGTTGTAGGGCATCGTCAACATGCCCATGACTTTATATTTCGGATTGAACACCATATCGCGGTTCTCGATCATGTTCTTCAAGTTTCCCCGTCCCCAGCGCTTGCGCTGGTTGGACAGAATGTTGTAGCTGTCCGGCGCCTGCGTCCAGCACACCGCTTCCGGGCAAAAGGAAACGCGGTACTTGATTTTATTTTCCAGCATATAGCGGTGCAGCTTGATAATGATGTTCATATCTTCGCCGGGGTAGCCACCCCGATAGCCGCCCACCGCGATGACATAATCTTTCCGGAACAAGCCGAAGGCTCCCGAGACGATGATGAGCCCGTTGAAATGGCTCCACCCGATTCGTCCTCCCAGGAAAGCTTTCAAATATTCGATCGATTGGAACATCGGCCATACCCGGCGCGGCAAGGATACGTCCTTAACCTCTCCATTCTCAATCACGCAGCCATTGGCGATCCGAACATCTCCGCCGATAGCCACCGTTTCCTCCGGATTCTCCATGTACATGCGGGCCATCCGGATCAGTGCATCCTTCTCCAGCAGCGAATCCGCATCGATGGAAGAAATCAGCGGATAACGGGACAGGTTAATGCCCGCGTTCAATGAATCCGCCTTACCGCCATTCTCTTTGTCAATGAGATATAGCTGAGGGTACTGCGGATTATAATAAATGCCGCGAACCTTGTTCGTGCTGATGTTGCCGCGGATCTCCGGATTAGGAAGCAGCGTCAAACCATACTCCTCAATCAGCACCTTCAGCGTTTCGTCGGAGGATCCGTCATTGATGACAATGACCTCATAGGTTGGATAGTTCAGCGTCATCAGACAGCGGACATTCTCCGCGATAGTGAGCTCTTCGTTATAGGCCGGAACCAGCAAAGATACCGATGGAACCAGTTCCGAACCCGAGAGCGTATTGTACTTGGAATACGTGGCGCGTCTGAAAATATCTTTAATATTTCTGAAAGAAAACATCAGAATTACAAAATAAAGCGCGCTAACGATCATGACGTAATAAATCGCCACCATCCCGTAAGTGAGCAGGATATCTCTAAGCAGTGTAATCTCCTCCTACTCCTGCAACCGTGCTGATCCGTTTGTTCGTTTGAACACCGAAATAACGATCGTACACCAGTTTTCTTTTGTTAAATGCCACCATTTGTTCGACTTGCTCGTATTCGCCTTCGTTGGACATGATCCGTTCGATCCGGTACAAGGCCGTCTCCCTGGCTGGACCTTCTCCTGTCAGGGCAGCTTGGCACAAGGTCTCGAATCCTTGTTCTCCCAACATCGCAAGACTCTCCGCGCTGTTGTTGCGCACATGCCAATTCTCGTCCTTCAAGGCGGAAGCCAGAATCGGAATGCTGCCTGCGGCGTGCAGTCGTCCCAGCGCTTTGGCCGCTGCGGCACGTACTTCCCACTCATGATCATTCATAAGCTCCGCAATGGTATCATCCTTCAGTGCCGGATAAGAGCCAAGATACAGCTTGACCGCCTCCGCACGCACGTCCTTCTCCTCGGAACCGACCAGTCGATCGAGTGCCGGCACGACAGCCGGAATGGCCTGCCCCCACATGGCTACAAGCGATACCTTGACCAGTCCAGGATCGGGATCATCCAAGAGCTTGCGCATGAGGCTGGCCGAATCGAGCCGGGTTTCAAGCAATATATCGGCAGCCATATGATGAATGGCTTTATCGTAGGACAGCAGTTTGGACAACATCTCTCGAATCTGCTGTGACTGAACTGCGCTTTTGGCAATCGCCCGCGCAATGATGATGGTCATCGGGCCGTATTTGGTGCGGTTCATCAGCTGCTGAAGCTGCGGCACAGCCTCTTCCGCACGCATCCCTCCAAGGCGGTAGACCGCCTCAATACGACGGTCTTTCCGCAGGCTGGATAATGCCCGAACCTCCTCTTCCACAAATCCGGCTTCCCGGCATAAGCGCAGCAGCTTGTCTCTGGCGTCCCCTTTGAATTGCTCGATCCACTCTATAAACTTGGCTTGAATGACCCGGCGCTCAGCCGAAGTCAATTTGCCTGGCGGGAGTTCCAGCTTCGTATCGTCATGCAGATGACTCTGGACATACACAAAATAGTCATGATGTTTTTCTGTTAAGCGTTCCGTTTCTCTTTGTACAGCATTGTGCTTGATCTTCATTTGGAACAACAGGATAATGCCGGCTGCAATAAGGCCGAGACATACATAGACAAAGACGTATGCCATTTCTAAATTTGAAAACATATCCGATGGCTCCTCCTTTTATTTAGCATCTGGTTTCCGCTCCGTTTCAGACAGACGGGTGAATATGTCCTGCATATCATAATAACTTTGTTTTAATCGTTCACTGTACTTGGTTGCTTCCCATAGCTCCCAAGTATAAGGTTCAATCTCCTCCAGGTTGATGGACTCTGCCGATCCTGACGCTGACTGCCCGTTATTCTCAGATCGCTGCGCGATCCACGGAGCCAGCCGGATCCCTTCCGCTGTTATCGTGCTGAATGTACGCTTGTCTTGAAGCGGACTGTAATCCAGCACCTGCAGCGAACTCGGATCCCCGAACCCGAGCAGCATCCATGGAATTCTCATCTCCACGAACCTGTCTTGATACTGCCAGGCCGTTAGAGAATTAAAATCCGGAGATTGCGGATCACTGGTCCCCCGTTTCAGCATCCCTACTCTTTCATCCACAAACGGATGGGAAAAGCGGGTATCCGGCGGATTCATCAGCAGGCTGATGGCCAGCTTCCAGGCATGAAACGAACCTCCGGACACCACAGGATCGTCCTTGGTCCCCTTCGCTTCCTCTCCTGGCAGCATCCAATACCCCTCTTTGCCGTACAACCGGCTGTGGAAATCGTAGGATGGCGCAATGGTGACCTGGGACTCATCCTCTTGACCTAACTGAATCAAAGTTTCCAAAGCTCCACCTGTAAGCGTTCGTCCCGCCAATTCTTTCTTAGGGATGTCGCCGCCAGGGATCGTATCTGCTCCGATGAAAAGCTTGGAACGTTCGGGATCAAACGCTTCCTCCAGTTCCATGCCGATATACAGGTAGGCTTCATCATGAGTCAGCTTCATGTTCTTGACGCCCGGTGCCGTTCCGGACCAGGTCTTGACTTCCCCTTCGGGAACTTTATCCCAATCGCTGAGATCCCCGTCGATCGTGATCTGCTCTACCTTGCCCGGCTGCATCGCAAGAACGCCGAACATCTTCTCATTCGTCAGTACATTCAACCAGAATGCCCGGCGGTCTGCCGGTATTTCAAAAGGCATTGTATTCCATGTTTTCTTGAACCATTCGTCCTGCCACATGAACAGGATCGCCCCGGAATAACCTTCGTCGTAAATATCCTGGGTCAGCGAGACGTTGACTAAGCCTTGCTCAGCTTCATCATGCCCCCCTTGATCCTTACCGCCGGGACCATGGTGCGAAATACCGATGGATGAAGGTACGCCGTACTCGGTGACCATAATCGGCATATCTTCGAAAGCTGCCTTCAATTTTCGCAGGTAGGCTTTGTACGTGTTGTAACCCCCATTACCATCAGGAATGGTCTGCAGCGTTTTGTCCGTCCGGAAAAAATCCGGGTAGTACGGGTATACATGGTATGCGGCAAAATAACCTGCATCCCAGTTCACCGGTTCTACATGCCTTGCATCGACAGATACCAAGTCCTCTTCAAACAGCGGTTCCCCCGGATGCTCAAGCACGTCCGTTGTGACCCAATTGGTAAATGTCATCGGATGCTGCCATCCGTACTTCTGCTCCTCGGCAGCCGTATGGTCCAATAAAGATGCCAGCCAATTCTCAAAAGGACTTGCGTCCTTCGTCCCCGAGAAATAGGACCCCTCATACCGAGGGACATCCTTATGTACCGTGTTGGTGTTATCGACCATGGTTGGGTCCCATTCAGTTCCCACGTGCCAGGCCATAAGGTACTTGCCTGCATTGACCTTATACTTGCCACTCGACTGTCCATGCTTAGCCTCAACATTGATATCGCCGTAGACAGCAGCAACAGCCTTCGATATCTCCGCTTTGAACGTCTGGACGATTTCTTCGTCATACGCATCCTTGCGCTCGATCAGCTGCTCCTCCGGTGACCAAATGCCCTGCATGAAGTACAAAGGGTCATCGCCTTTATCCCGGTTATATTTCACAAGTGCAGAATAGAAGACCGGATTATGCACGGTGTAGACCCTGATTACGTTCGCTCCCATATCATCAATCTGTTTAAACCAGCGAAGGTAATCCTCCTCCGTTGCCGGAAGCTCACCGGGATAATGTCCGGGTACGGTTGCCCCCAGATTCACGCCTTTGGCAAAAACCTCTTTCCAAACTTCCTCATCCTCATATACGAGAAAGGAGGTTCCCTCTGTTTTGAATTTCATTTTCACGCCGTCCGCATCCGCATACGTCTTTAATGACGGCCGTAGATATCCTAGAATTACAGCGGCACCGCAGAGAAGCACTATAGTGAAAAGTGCTGCGATCACCCACCATTTTCGCCTGCTCATCGTCTTCGTTGCTCACCTGCCCTTTCTATGACATGTTTGTTGCTGCACCGACACATGACGACTGAGCCATACTCGTCATTCTATAGCCGATGCGTTCCCGATACCATATTCCTTCTTTACCAACTTTTCCGATATCGATAGTAGTCAAAAAGAAGTAAAACAAACCACTTCCACATTTTTCCCCCGATAAAACTTACCGCTGCCTCTTCACCCCTGTCATTTGACAACTTAACAGCCTGATGTTAGTTGTGTGCAGTGAACAGCATCGCTGTCCGAATAAAGCTGGAACTGCACAACTTCATTCCATTTGAGGAAAGCAGCGATATGACAAAGATTTTCAGAAAATTTTCGTGAATCATAAGGTTAAACGCAAAAAAATTGCTAAAGTTCCGGTCGTTTTTACATCATTATCCATAGTTATTACAAATTTGATACCAAAGTCGTATAAAAAAACGGCTGAGAACCGCATTCTGTAAAGGTTTGGCAATGTTTACCTTTTATACAAAATGAGAATAGAGTCCTGTACCGGGATTGTGTAATATTCTATAGAATTGACACTCGGGATCAAGTGGTAAGTATCGCCTATTTTTTATGATTTCGGTTTGGATCTCCCCGCATCGTGGTATATAAATTAGTTTGGGAAATTTAAAATCTGCGGCAGAATAACATAAATCAGACCCGGTCCATTGTAGATCCGAGTCTGTTATTGGCGATATAAGATTGAAGAAGTTACCATGATTACCGTTTATTCATCAAAGAAAAAACTGCCTTCACCACCAAAAAGTCGGATATCTTCGCTCCTTCACCGCATTATTGACAAGCAGAGCCACAACCACGATCATGACGGACCCGGCAAGCACAGGGGTAAACAGGAATGACCATCCGCTGCCAGCCATAATCACAACCAAAGGGTCTGCACCAGCCGGTGGATGGGTCGTTTTGGTTATCCCCATCAAGCTGATTGCCGCTCCCACGCCGATGGCCATAGCCCAGATTCCGTCACCCAGAACCTCAAGCGTTACGAGTCCCGTGAATGTGGAAATCAGATGACCTCCCACGAGGTTCCTGGGCTGTGATAGCGGCGCATCCCACACCGCAAACGCAAGCACGCAGCTCGCCCCAAAGGGTGCCATGATCCAAACACTCCCTGCAAGTGTCGTCAGAAGAGCCAACAATCCGATGGAAACAGCGCCGCCGATAAAGCCAATGGCGATATTCATGGGACGAACGGTCAACGGACTTCTAGCCCCTCCCTTCATTTTCTGTACATATGCTGCTGCCTGGTCCTTCATTGATTATCCCCCTATATTCATAATTAACTAGTTATTTGGTTATGTATAAAATAATGAATCACAACCTTACATGTCAATACCTTTCTTGATAATTTGCAAATGTTTGTGTACAGTTAAATTACTAGTTGACTAGGAAAGGATGTTTCGTTATGCCGCATAAACTGATGCTTCGTGTCGACCCGCACGCCACCCTTAATGTCAGTACTCAGGTTAAAGAGCAGTTAAAGTGGCTGATTGGTATTGGACAGATCGAACCATTCGATATGCTCCCTCCGGCCGGTGCGCTGGCGGATCTGCTGGGACTGAATCGCAACACCGTAAATCTGGTCTACAACCAGTTGAAGGATGAGGGGATCGTCTCGATGCATAAAGGCAAAGGAACGCAGGTATTGAACAACGCACAGGTAGAGGAGCTTAGAACTCGCAGAAAGATCATGCACGCGCTGGTAGAGCGAACGACGGAGGAGCTAAGCTCCGTTAACATCCCGGCGAGCGAGTTCTTTGCCGCATCCCTCGCCTTTACCCTGCTGCAGGAGCCTGTCCTGAACACGAAACAGCGTATTTTGTTCATCGAATGCAAGGAACATGATTTTCCCTTTTATCAGAAAGCGATTGAGCAAATAACGGGTGCCGAAGTGAAAACGGTATTTCTCGAGGACCTGTTGACGGGGACACAAGCCATATTCGACGCACTGGAGTACTCAAACCTCATCGTCACGACTTTAAACCACGATACCGAAGTGAAGGCTTTGTGCAGCAAATATGACAAAAAAGTAACGGTCATTGGCGCCAGCGTGGAAACATCGGTCCTGCTCGATATTGCCCGGCTTACGCCTGGAAGTGGAATCAGCTTTGTTTGCTTGGGTAAGGCAGGTGCACAGTGGATGGCCAGCCGTATGAAAGAAGCTGGTATTGAGGGGGTCCATGCCAGCTTGGCTGGGCTGGATAATCGGGAGGACCTACTGCAGCGGATCGAGGAATCCGATCTGATCTATGCATCTGACGCCGCATATGAAGAGGTTCGAGCCTTATCCCCCGGCAAAGTGAAGCTGTTTCCCATGACGCTGGAGAAGAGCAGCGAGAGCGTTCTGAGAGAGTTGGTCTGAATCTTAACGCACGAAAACGCCCGCTGTTATAAACAGGGGGCGTTGTTGGGCTGGATATTTCTATCTGTGCCGAATGTTCAAACTTCTGGATTCCGGTATCACTAAATCCGAAGGTCCCGTGTCGTTCCACGGGCATCGGATTGAAGGCCCAACTTCAGGTAAGCTTGCCGGCAATCCGCTTATAGGTCGCCTCGTCCGAGACCACATACAATCTGGCATCCCGCGGAATCGACACATCGAGCTTGCGATTAATGCTGAGGTCGTTGCGGTCGGAGATAAGCGTCGCTCCTTGCCGCAGCAGATCCAAAAAGGCATCGCCGTAGGTGTTCCATGCAGGGTCCAATGCCACTTCGTAAATATCATCGCCATGCTGGCGGCTAAGCAGCTGCATCAGCACATCCGAGTTTCCTTCCTGCAGCGCTGCGCGTACGGCCAATCGGGACACGGCATCATGTGAGAGCACAAACTCATTCACATGATTGTAGCGGAAATTCTGAACATGCTTCTCCTGCACAATCTCAACCGTGGTATGTACATTTGGCGCAATTCGTTCAATGCTGGATACGATCAACAGCGACTTGCCGTCCACGAGAGCCGATTCATCAATTCGGGCGTCTGCAAAAACAATGGCCGATTTGGCCTCCATGATATTGGCTCTCATTAGCACGTCATCCGCTGCTGGATCGCCGCTTACAAAATGCACCTGTTCGAGATGCTCCACCGGATGACGGTTGAGCTCATCAATGAGAACAATATCTGATTCCGGTGCAAACAACAGGATCTCTTCAATAGCGGATTGTGCCTTTTTGCTCCAATTGATAATGATGACATGACCACTACCCTTAAAATTCAACCTGCCTGCTCCTCTCTGCCGCTGCATGCTTCCAAACGATTCAATCACCTTGCCGATCACCAAACTGAGCAGCCCGATACCAAAGATATAGATAAATATCGTTAATATCTTGCCTGGCACGGTAACTGCATAATAATCGCCGTACCCTACTGTTGCCATCGTGGTAAGTACCCAATAAAAGGCGTTAAACCAATGGTGAAACGTTTCCGGCTCCAGCAGAAATGCCAGGGTCGAGCACAGCACCACAAACAGTACTACAATCACGCTGATCGTTGTTTTACGCAGACGCATCATTTTCAAAGATAATCTTAGAAAAAAGTGCACGCTCCTGCTCCTCTCCCGAAAATGGTGCTATTTGACCTAAATAATCAGGCTGCTGATTGCAAAGGCCGTACCGATAAACACCATCGCAAGCAGAATGCCGATCGCAACGTTCCCCTTTTGCAGATGCTCGCTAATACGAATGCCCGGCGTAGCCAGCTCGAATACCCAATAGGCGACAATCAAGCATACATACCCGACGGCAAACCACAGCATCATGTGCCAGATCGATGAATTCGTATATGCGGATATGCCCAGAATAATGGCCGTTGCCATAAACTTGCCGCCAAAAGCAAGGCCAACCGCAACATTGCCCTTCTTCAGCTCCTCCATGTCGTTAAACCGGGTCATCCAGCTGAAAATCAACATACCCAGCAATTGAAGCACGATAATGCAGATTACACTTACAACAATATTAATGACGACCGTCAATCCGCCCACCCCCGAAATTTTGCATAGGCCAAGTCGTAATCGGCGAAATCATGCACTTCCTCCAATACAACATCAACCCTGTCCTTCTTCTCCATTGCGGCATAACGCTTCTCATCGATCGGCTGCTTGATCCGATTGCCCGTCGGCAGCTCGATGACAGCAAAATGCCTGGTGTCCTTTTTATACGTTGTTTTATAAACCCCAACCAGCTTTACATCGGTTTTGACCGTGACTTTCAGGTTGGTTAAATCCGATTCCGCCGTTTTTTTGTCCTTAAACGACTTAATCGTCTGCCAAGACGATAATCGGATATCATTGCGCTGATTCGCATCCGTGGTAAGCTCCGCATCCATGAATTGAAGCGTCCAAATTTTATCCCCGGTAGCATAATTGTTATCGTTTGGCAGCAGCTCGTTGTCCGGCAGGACGGTCATATCGCCGCCAATCAAATCGCCAACGGTCCCTTCAATGATCCGGTAGTCCCAAGGCACGCGAGCAGAGGTTGAGGATACTTCCTCCGATCCGGTGTGGAATACCGTCGACCCATTGCCGGAGCATGCACTCAGCGCCAGGACCATGAGGGATAGGATCATTACCGTCAGGACAACCTGAAGTTTCCTCTTTCCCTTAGGAGCACCGCTATGCTGCCTTCTTTTTTGTTTCAACTGCATTTATTTCACTCCCATTGCGATAAAATGGCTGGAATTACCCGTAATCAAACCGCCCGCCCGTCCCAGCAAACCGCAAGGGATTCCGTTAAGGACGAACAATCCTGTCAGTAAATGAAATTCGCCTTCCGCCGTCTCGACGCGGGCCAGGTCTGCCCTCCGCTGATAGACCGTCGGAAACATGACACTTGTATCATAGCCGTCCTGATCCTCTACCTCGAGTTGTCCGGCCTGGTCGTACAGCTTAACTGAACCACCCTCGCGGCCGAACATCGACTTTGATACAAAATTGCCGGAGAATACCGGTTTGTTGTATGTCGGCAGCATATAATTGACGATGGCTTCACGTTCTTTCTCATCGAACAAAAGGCCCAGCTCGTACATCCCCCACATGGCGGCAAGCAGTCCTTTGGATTGCAGCAGAATGCTGTGCGGTGGGTTGAACAGCTGCAGTCGTCCTGTCTCGATGGCATAGGCAAGCGCATCTCCGCCATCATCGACGGACATCCATTCCTTCGGATATAGGGCAAACATCCGGTGAATCTCCCGGCCATCCCCGTCCTTCAGCATGCCTTCGTCCACCCACAGATCAAGACAATCCACCAGCCGGATATCCAGCCCGCTGTGCCGGACCAATGCTTCGATCGTCCCGGAGTCCTCTTTATGCTCGCCGTAAGCAATGCAGGCGGCCGTATCCGGACGCTCAACTCCCCACGCTTGTGCGACCAGCTCTTGCATCCGTTCGTTGGGAGAGAAGATACCGGCCTGAGCGCACATCCACGGCGTTGCAATGGAAGCCTCAACATAGCCTGTCGGCGTGTCCGCATTCAGCTCCAGCAGCTTGATGCTGCCGTCATGGGCAATAGCAAAATCAAACCTGGCATACCGGCTGATCAATCCCTCTTCCGGCAGGGGACATTCGTCCAGCATCTGCCACAGGACGGGCGGAATGCCGATTAAACTGTATATATGATGATTGCGATGGATATAACGGACGGTTTTGTCCAGCATGGCCCATAATACCGCAGCCGCTTCTTCCAGCTCACGATAGGTCTCTTGGCGTATGGTGACAAGCTGGTCTATCCAGTAGGCCTCCCCTTCCAAATCCGCCCAGGTAAAGCCGAGCTCCGCGAGCTCCGCTACGCGTCCCTCCCGATTGGGGTCAGGCAGTCCCGATACGGTGAATACGCTGTCGTGACTCATCCTCCAAAACCGCCGGATCTGGAGCTGGATTTCGAACCCGACGAGCTGAACCCGCTGGATTTGCCGCCAATGCCCCCGGACTTCGACGACGTGGAACGACGCGTAATCGTCCCCGAAGATGACGTTGAGGTCTTAGGACGGACGTTGGAGTTCACCACCGGTTTGTTCTGGAACGTACCGCTTGAATAGGTGCGGGGTTTATATGGCTTGCCGTTATTCGCATAATAACCGCGATGATTGTTGTACCATCCGCTGGATGAATAATACGAACCATTGTTGAACAGCATGTGATAGAGCAGCAAATCATCCCAGCCGAAGCCGGAATTGTACCCGCCATAGTTGTTGACGATCGTTGTTCCGCCGCCCGAACCTGATCCTGCAGCGGCACCTTCTACCGGTTCTTCCTGGAATTCTTTCTCGCTAGGAAACGGAATGTTCCAATCAACATTCTTGTCAAAATACTTCTTTACTTCTTCTGTTGACCAGGACACCAGCTGCGGCTCTTCGGATGAGGTAACCGCTTCCGAAGCGAGGTCTTTCGCTGCTGCGCCCGATACCAGAAATGCGTTCGCCAGCAAGGCGATGCCCAGCGAGCTCGACAAGACCCGAATCGGTTTGCCTTCCGGCGTCAGCCATTTGGATGCAGGCTGATCTTTTTTGTCTTTTTCATTACTCAAGATGGTTTCTCCTTTCGGACAGGATTAATCGTTCCGCATCGGGACGAGCAGAAGCTCAAGTTTACCCGTGTCTACACTTAATCTGCCTTCAATCGTTTCATATTCCCGGCCGCCAACAACGATATAATTCACATGCTCCAGTGCAGCTACCATGTTCATCGTCCATGACCGCTCTTCAATCTGAACCAGCTCACCGTCCGACCTCTTTTCAAACAAAATGACGTTCATCCCATTATCCACTGTGTGTCTACCCCTTCCATCTAAGCAGTGAGTATTGATACGTGTTATATTCCGAATCGTTTCAAAAAATCTACGATGGGATATCGACGCTTGCCCAGCGATCTTTTCCAAAAGACGCAACCCATATAATAACACTGCTTCTGATTATTTACACCTGCGAATTACCATTAAAAAATTGATGAAAACGAACATTCTGGCCGCACAGTACCTGATTTTTTACGTTTTATTAGGTGTAGCATCAAATTTCATGATGATGATCTGTCTTGACATTGTCACTAGTGTCATACTTTAGAATCGGTATCATTCCAGTCCAGAAAGGGGTTTTACCGATGAATGCAAATCTTGATAGATCATCAAACGTTAACCATCTTCACGATGCGAAGGCAAACAGCTCCACCCTTCCTTCAGTAACCGTGATCGGATTAGGCTCCATGGGGTCCAAGCTGGCCCGCACCTTCTTGCACAGCGGATATGCCACCACAGTCTGGAACCGCACACCTGAAAAAGCCGCTGAGCTTGTAGGCTTAGGTGCCTCCGGCGCTACGGAAATCGCAGATGCCATCGCCGCCAGTCCCCTCGTGGTCGTCTGCGTACTTGACTATGATGCTGCCCGCCATATTCTGGAACCCATGAAGGAGAAGCTTTCCGGCAAGGTTGTCGTAAATCTGACAACCGGTACTCCCGAAGAGGCCCGCACGATGGGGACATGGATGAGAAACCATGGCGCCGAGTATCTGGATGGCGGCATCATGGCCGTCCCTTCCTTGATCGCCACGCCCCATGCCGTTATCCTCTACAGCGGTTCGAAGACAGCTTACGATAATTATAAACAGGTATTGGACAGCTTAGGTACAAGTCACTATTTAGGTTCCGATCCTGCGCTTGCCCCACTGAATGACCTGGCACTGCTAAGCGGAATGTACGGTATGTTCGGGGGCTTTATCCATGCGGTGGCGCTTGTGGGCACCGAAGGCGTGAAGGCATTGGACTTCACGACGACGCTGCTGATGCCTTTTCTGCAAGCCATGATGTCCACCATGCCGGAGATGGCGAAGCAGATCGATTCCGGTGATTACTCCGCCAAGGATGCGAGCCTGGCGATGCAGGCCGCCCACGACACCATCGGGGAGGTTAGCAGGGTACAAGGCGTCAGCCCCGAGACATTCACACCGATCTTCGAGCTGATGAAACGCCGGGTGGAGGATGGACATGGAGGGGACGACTTCGCCAGCGTGATTGAACTGATCCGCAAGCGCCCATCGTCTTGATAGGCATAAGGGAGCGATTAGCGGCATGGGGCTAGCATGCAACGAAGCATTACGCTTACTGACTAGTCTAAGGCGATACTTTTTGGCTCCTCACCAGCAAAAGAAGCATGGATCCTCCCGCGGGAACGATCCGTGCTTCTTTTCCATTTCCATGCGCCCTTATTATTTAATCAATTCCCTGATCTCCTGAAAGTTATCGGCAAATCCGATAAATACCTTGTCACCAATAACGATCGTAGGTACAATCTGCTTTCCTGTCAGACGTCGTACTTCTTCCGGATATTCCGGGTTCTGTGTGCAATCATACTCCGTATACGGTACCTCCTGCTCCTTGAAGTAACGCTTGGCATGATGACAGTCGCTGCAAGTGGGTATGGTATAGATTTTTAATGATTCTGTCATATCGATCACTCCTCAAGCGAAAATTATTTAATCTCAACAACAAAAGGCACGGTCATCACTTCACCCTGATGCTGAAATTGTCCCCAGATTTTGTAGATACCGCTGTGTGGGAAGGTAGTGGCGAATTCCGCATGGGGTCCTGTGCTCCGTTCGTCCAGGGGATGTACATGAATGTACTGCTCAGCGTCTTCGGACAGAATGACCACGTGCCCCACTGCGCCCAGGTATGGCTCCAGGTTGTTGATTCCTTGCTTTGTCTTGGCATCCTGAATATGATAGGCGAGCACAACCTCTTCATTCGATAACGTATTGCTTAGGCTCAGTTCAATTTCCTTGCCGTTTACTTGTTTGATTAGGCTGGAATCCGGTTGAATCGCCGAAGATTCCCCTGCTTCTCCCTCAATCTGAACCCATTCGCTTAGCGTGGCCCCTCCAGCACCCTTAGGCACAAAATCAGCGAACAATTTATAGTCGCCGCCAGCCGGGAATGTCGTGTTCACGGTAAATACGCCATTCTCCTTGTAATCCGGATGAATATGCTCGAAGAAAGACAAATCGCGATTCACGATGATCAGATGCAGGAGCTTCTCATGATTGACATCAAAATCCTGGACAGGTCCACCGTCTTGATCCGTAATTCGAATCGTCAGCTCGGATTCGGCGCCTGCTCTTACCGGTTCATTCCATGTAAACGCGGCGTTGTAATGATCTGAGGCCGTTTCATGCCCGCCAGCGTGTTCGCCATGCCCGTTCGTTTCATGGCTTTCATTTTCCTTTTTATGGTTCCCGCCATGACCGCCCGCATCGGGGGCCAGCTTCGCGTTATCGCATGCTGTCAACAATCCAAAAGCAAGTATGCCCGTTAAGGTTAGTATGGTGCCCTTCCTATTCAACATGGGCTATCACTCCAATCATCGAATATACTGCAAGACGAATGATCATGCGTCTATATATTTAGTATACCCCCCTATCCTATAATTAATCAACTTTTTTCTGTTCGCTCCATACAAATAACACCATGCTGCCTGCATGGTGTTATCTTCCTCTTCATCATTATTACCTGAATGTTCGGATGCATTCCTTATCATTCAATGCGTATAACCGATGATTTCATATATTTTTTTCATATCCACATGATTACGAACGACTTCCGCTACACGGTCAAATTCCGCGAATTTGCGCTCTTCTGCTTTGAACGTTTCCATAATTGGAGTTAGCCCTTTCTTCATCCGAATGCCATTCAACCAGGATCTGCGAAAGACATCATTGTCAAACAAGCCATGCAGATAACATCCCCATATGCGTCCATCCGAAGTAGCTGTCCCTTCAATATGCGGTTGAATATCTTCTTTCGTCTTTAAAGCATCTGTGCCATCCGCTTCAATCGAAAAAAGCGGGCGGTATTCTGAGCCGCCAGACAAGGCGCTCCACTCGCTCACGCCCATATGGATTTCATAGGCCGTAATCGACGAATCCGCCTCTGTATCCGAGACAACGAACCTCAGCGAATGTTCCTGTAACAACTTCCCTTTCACCCGAACGGTCCTTTTATGCTTTGAAAAGGAAGTCTGAATCGGCAGCAGGCCGAGCCCCTTCGCTTCCCGAACGCTCCCTTCGACCGCATGCGGATCCGACAGCTGCTCGCCCAGCATTTGATATCCCCCGCAGATGCCAACCAGCTGCACATCCCGCTGCCGCGTCTGGCTCAAAATCGCATCGGCCAGTCCCCGATCCTGGAGGAACCCGAGGTCACTGATCGTATCCTTGGTACCAGGCAAAATAATGACGTCCGGCATTCCAAGTTCATCCGCCGATTGGACGAAGCGAACGACAACATCCGGTTCCATGCGCAGCGCATCAACATCCGTAAAGTTCGAAATACGCGGATACCGGATCACGACAATATCGAGGTCTCGTTGTTCCAGTCTTTGATTCTGAAGCTCATCCAGCACAACCGAATCCTCAGCCTCGATCCGCATGTCCTGAATATAAGGGAGTACGCCCAGCACGGGAATACCTGTCCGCTCTTCAAGCCAGTCCAGTCCCGGCTGAAGCAGCGCCAGATCCCCGCGGAATTTGTTAATGATAAATCCTTTGACCCTGGCCACCTCATGGGCCTCAAGCAGTTCAAGCGTACCTACTATGGAAGCGAACACACCTCCGCGATCGATATCGGCAACCAGAATAACCGGTGAATCCGCCCATCCTGCCAAATTCATGTTAACAATGTCCCGGTCCTTAAGATTGATCTCCGCCGGACTTCCCGCCCCCTCCATAACAACGATGTCGTAGCTCTCCCGCAGTCGATCCAGTGCATCCAGCACAATCTCTTTAGCCTTCGGCAGGAACAAAGTCCGGTAATCCATTGCACTCATCTGCATTTGAGGTACGCCGTGGATCACGATTTGCGAATGCATGTCCTTTATCGGCTTGATCAGGATCGGATTCATGTCCGTTGTTGCGGCAATGCCGCAGGCTTCAGCCTGTACGCCCTGTGCTCGGCCGATCTCTTTGCCATCCAGGGTCACATAGGAATTAAGAGCCATATTTTGCGATTTGTATGGAGCCGTGCGATAACCATCCTGTAGAAATATGCGGCATAGCGCTGTTGTGACGATGCTTTTCCCCACATCCGAAGCGGTGCCCTGCAGCATGAGTACCGCTCCTTGCCTCTTCCTGATATTCATGGGTGTATCCCTTATGTATTCTGTTTCATTCATCTTCCTCACCCTTTTCCCTGACCTATACCGCTTGCTTATATCATTATAGCAAACCATCGCCAAAGAAGTCCTTCCGCATGAAATCCGAATAAATCCGCTTGAACTTTGTCAGGCCGAAATGTAACTATATAGAATAGCAGTTTCGCATGTCCTTGCATGATTACCGAAAGGCGGAAACCCATCATGAAGCCTGAATTGAATGATAAGCAGATAACCGACATTTTCCCTTATTTGAAAGTCGTACAACCGGAAGAATGGATTCAAGCTAATCCGTTTACCAAACATTTTGAAGCCAAATCGAGAATCTTTCAACGAGAGGATGCCGCGATCTATGGCATGTTCCTCATCAGCGGATCGGCACGTATCACGATCATCCACGAAGATGGCAACGAATCGGTATTAAACATTCTATCAGCCGGAGAAGTCTGTTCGCTCCTCGTACTTAGCGGGCTAAGCGGGCAGGACTATCCGGGCACTCTGATTGCCGAGTCCAAGGTCGAGGTCTTGTATGTGCTGAAAAACAGCTTCCTCCGCTGGCTGCAGGTGTATGAACCCATCCGCAGCGCTATTTTTGGCGGTCTGCTTGATGGAACACTGCGGATGGCAAACATGCTGCAGGAGAGACAGACATTACCGCTGGAGCAGCGCCTTGCCAGGACCCTGCTGCGCATCAGCTCGGATGAACATCCACTAGTGCGCACAACCCACCAAGAGCTTGCGGATGACATTGGCTCCGTAAGAGAGGTCGTTTCCCGTACGCTGGGCCAGTTCCAAAAGAAAGGATGGCTGGAGACAGGAAGAGGCTGGGTGAAAATAATCGACCGGGCCTGTCTAACAGAAGCTGCTCTGTGACCTAGTCACAGAGCAATGGAGTCCTCCCTGCTACATTGGTAATAGGCCTCGCGCCTATATACCGTTAAGCCAGGAGGAAATCCAAAATGAACAACATGCTTCAACCCGGAGATTATGCTCCATTATTCCAAAGCGTAGATCAAAATGGAAATATGGTTTCACTGGAAGATTATCGCGGACGTAAATTACTTCTCGCCTTTTTCCGCAACGCTGCCTGTGCCCTATGCAATCTGAGGGTGCACCAGTTTATTCAGCGATATCCTCTGTGGCAGCAGCAGCATCTGAATGTCATTTGCGTTTTTGAATCACCGGATGCAGCACTTCAGCAGCATGTCGGTCAGCAAAATGCGCCGTTTCCACTTATTGCCGATCCGAATGCGGAGCTCTACTCTCTCTATGGGGTCGAGACCTCGGTAGCCAAGACACAAGCCACCTTAGCTCAACCGAATGTGCATCAGTTCACGGATGAAGCAGAAGCGGCAGGTTTCAAGCTGACGCCGGAAGAAGGTTCAAATTTCAATCGGATTCCGGCAGAGTTTGTGTTGGACGAGGACGGCATCCTACGAATCGCGTATTACGGTCGCCTGATTACCGATCATCTGCCTTACGAAACCATTGAACGTTATGCTGGCGGAACACAGCTTCCTTAGCTGGGCTGAGCCTGTCTTTCAGTCGTTTTCAGCAGTAATAAGAACTCGTAGCATGAGACATAACAACAAGCCGATCCGGATGGATCGGCTTGTTTAGTGAAGCTTATAACTATAAGTTCAAACGCTGTCTTTAAATGCTCTTAAGGGATAATATTTTCATAATGAGGGATATATTTATCCAATAATATACTTTTTTATCTAATATTGTATTATCTTGGATAAGTGACTAGAGTTGGTTAAGGGAGGAGCTGATTGAATGATAATGCATTTCTCCAAGATTAGCAACATCTATAATCATGTCAAATGGTTTACGGATAACTTTGAATGGGTCCCCCTGCCATTTCCCCGGATCATTACGCTGACATTCCTGTTTTGGTTAGCGTTTACATTGTTGATCTTATTGCTCACATGCGTCTTCCACGATCCGCTGGGGAAGATGTGGCCGGTCATGAAAGTTCATCAATGGCTGCACAGGCTAAGGCCCCATACCGAAGTCATCCTGCGCATTGGGCTGGCCATCGGCTTGGTGCTGCAGCTACTGAGCGGCTCGTATCTGGCGCCCGAGTTCAGAACCAATTCCATGTGGATTATCCTCGGTCTCTCCGCCGCCGCAGCCTGCTTGCTCTATAAGCGCACATTGCCGGTGAGTGGTGCCATCTTATTCTTGCTCTATCTGCAAGCTTCATTAACCTACGGTATGTTTCATTCCATCGATTATTTGATTTATCTCGGTATCGTGTATTATCTGTTTGTGAGCGGCACTCCAATAAAAAGAACGGCTGCCCCCGTCATGTATATATGCACGGGCATGTCCCTCGCTTGGCTTGCCATGGAAAAACTGACCATTCCCGAACTGGCTTGCTCGGTAATGGGCAGCTACGGGCTTCCTACCTTCGGTTTTACCATTGAGAATTTCGTCCTGATCACCGCTTTTATCGAAATTGGGCTGGCGTGGGCATTTATCGTGGGTATCATGAGCCGATTCACCGCCCTCCTGGTATCTGGCATTTTTATTATGACAAGCCTTGTATTCGGTTACAAGGAAGTCATAGGCCATACGATCATTCATACAGTGCTGATCCTGTTCCTGATCGAAGGGACGGGGGAGCTTAAGACTCCATTTCAATTCCACCGCTCCGCGTTACTTCGCGGGTTATTTGTAAGCGTTAACTTTTGTCTCTTTCTGTTCACATTGATGGCGCTGTATATCTGGATGGGCAAGACGTTATGACTTGCTCTGGATCCGTTGGCCATGATTCCGAAGCTCTACCACCGCTTTGGTCTCATGTGCCCTAACGACTGCATCCAGCACCTCTTGATTCCGGTACCCGTCCATAAACTCTGGGATCCCGTCGGCAGGCGTTCCCCGTAATAGCCCGGCAAAATCGGCATACTGCTTGACTTTGCAATGCTGCGGCACCTCCATTGTCGTTTTCGCGAGCTGCCCGGGCTCTTCTTCGCGAATCCATATCACCCGTTCCGGATCCAATGTGCTGGCGTGGACCGTGCCGTGGTCGCCGTAAATGGATACTTCATGCTGATTGCCTGAACCGAAGGCATTGCGCGACGTCTGGAATACGCCCATCATGCCATCTGTCATCCGAGCCTGGAAGCTGGCAAAATCATCGACTTCGATCTTGGCCATCGCTCCCGTTACCGGGTCCCTGCGTTCCGGAATGATGGTATGCAGCTGGGCCGTAATTTCTTCAAATTCACCAAACAGAAATCGGGCCATATCGATCATATGCGATCCCAGATCTCCAAGCGTCCCCGTTCCCGTGACGGCTTTGTTATATCTCCACATGTAGGGAACCTGCTGGCTCGGCACGCCAAACCCTTGCAAATACTGAATGGAGAAGTGACGGATCGTCCCGAGTTTGCCCGTTCGGACAAGTTCCCTGGCATAACGAAAAGCCGGCGTGTAACGGTATGTAAAGCCTATCATGGCCTGAACCGGCTGTTTCTCGTAGAGCTCCAGCAACGGGATTGCTTCTTCGAACACCCGCGTAAATGGTTTTTCCGCCAAAAAAGGTTTGCCCGCTTGCAGGCATGCTCTAATAATATCCGCGTGCACGTTGTTAGGCGTAACCGAAATGACGGCATCGACGTCCGGATCTTCAATTAAATCCTTAAAATCTGCATATCGCTTGCCATCCTCAATTCCCAGCTGATCGCCTACTCGGGCCACCGCTTCTCCATTGACGTCGCTCACGGCCACGAACTGATAGACATTCTCTGCATTCATCCAGCGGATGTGCTCCTGCGCCATCCCGCCCAATCCAATTAATCCGATTCGAAATTGATTCATCATCGATACCCTCCTTGTATATATATCTTATCTCTCACTGGTATTGATTATGCCGTTCGGATATATGCTGGCTACCAGGTCATTATGTCTCTCATGCCGATATTCATTCCACACCGTGACTTATGTTTCGCATGGTCGCCACCTGTAGATTGATAACATTGCCCATTCATCACTACGAATTCGGATTGTTTTTCCGATCCCTGTTACCCCCGGATTTTCTCGTAATGAAATTTAATAATGTTAAAATCCGGGGATCGTATATGCTTTCGATGCGAGCTTTCCGTTGGAAAGCTTTCGGGGGTACGCTTCGCTTCTCCAAAACAATTCCGCCTTCTCCGTTGAAGCTGATCGCATAAATAAATCACAGTTTCGTCATCGTTCGAAACGTTACTGCCCCGCAGCATATCAATCTGCGGGGCAGCTCATGACGATTGCCGTCAATCCCTATTTGACGCTGATATACCGCTGATAGGCTTCCTTGCGGATTTGTACCAGCCGCTCAAGACCCATATCGTTCAGCTTCTTGACGTACGCATCCCATTCCGCATCGATATTGCCTTCGGATATCCACTTCGCGCGGGTCGTGCCGACATAACCATCGATATCCGTTGTCAGCGTAGGCAGCTCCTGGAATTCTTCGGCGCTGTACATGACGTTCGGGAACGGCGTCGTTACGTAATCGCTGCCCAGCTTGTCGATGACCAGCTTCAAGCCATCGCCCGTGGTCTCATCCAGAATGATGTTTTTCTCGAAGCTCGGGCTTACGTACTTCGGTCCAAAATCCCTTACGGATTGCTCCCAATACCAGGCATCCGCACTCGTTCCCTCCGGCGGACTCATCAGCGTAAACGTTCCGTCGTCGTTCTTCTGAATCACCGTGCCGATGGCTCCCCAGAAATTTTGGATGCTCGCTTCATTGGTATAGAACTGGTCCGCCCAACGAGCCGAAATTTCCGGGTACTTGTTCGACGTGGTAATGAGGAATTCGTTTCTGCGGAGGCTCATGCCCTGCGGCTCGCCGCCCTGATACCTTTTTCCGTCAGGTCCGGCGATGGACGGAATCGCAATATATTGATCCTTCCACTTCCCGAACACCGCGTCCGGCACCCACTGGTTCGAGAAGCCGATCAGCGCCGCATCCGGGTTCTGATGCTTCGCCGTGGACATGGTGCTGTCCTGCGTAAAGATCTCTTGGTCTATGAGGCCCTCGGCGTACAGCTTATGCGCCCACTTGATCGCTTCTTTATAATTCTCCGTGACCGGGTAGAACACGGGCTCGTTATCGATGACCATCATGCTGTTTCCGTTGATGTCCGTAATGCCGAACGGGTTCAACAGATCGATGCTGATGTTCCCCGATCCGCTGACCGGAATTTCGTCGGCCTTGCCGTTGCCGTTCGGATCTCCTTCTTTGAACGCTTTGAATACCTCGTACAGCTCGTCTGTGTTGTCCGGAATATCAAGGCCGAGCTGATCCAGCCATGTTTTGTTGATAATCGGCTGGATCGATGCTTTCGGCCTTGACGGCAGCCGCGCCGGCAAAGAGTAGATTTTACCATCCGGGAATGTGCTCATCTTCTTCATTTCGGGTGTTTCTTCCAGTGCCGCTTTCAGGTTTGGCATGTATTGATCGATATAGTCGTCGAGCGGACGGAAATAAGACAGGTTGTTCACGATGTCGGAATCGCTGAATACGATATCGCCGAAAATAATATCCGGCAGCGTACCGCTCGCCAGCATGATCGACTTTTGTTCGCCCCAATCATTGGAAGACATGATTTGCCAATTGATTTTGACATTCGTCTCCTTCTCCAAATCCTTGAGCCACTGGTTCTGAAGGAACGTATCCCCCATGTTGCCCCAGCGAACGGTCAGCACGTCCAGCGTTATCGGCTCATTGACAATCGGCAGGCCTTCTTTGTTAAACGCGGTTTCGGCATCCGTCTTGGCGTCCTCCTTCTTGCCGCCGCTGCAGCCCGCCAGGCTCAACAGCAGGATTGCGGCCAGCATGATGACGCCAGCCAGTTTGAAGCGATGTCTCCTCTTTGCATGGTTTGTTCCCATTTAACCATTCCCCCAATTATTATTTTTAATAGATCCATCCGGCTTTACGACTTCACGGCTCCGATCATCACCCCCTGATTGAAATACTTCTGTACAAACGGGTAGATGCACATGATCGGCACCGTTGCGACGATAATGACTGCATAACGCATAATATTGGCGAGTCGCAGCGCAATGGCCGCGGCTTCTCCGGTACCCATGGCGGACTGCATCTGGTTGGTGACCAGAATATTTCGCAGGATGAGCTGCAGCGGGTACAGGTTCGTATCTTTTAAATAGATCAGGGCATTGAAATAGGAGTTCCAATGACCCACGGCCGTCCACAAGGCAATGACCGAGATGACCGCTTTCGAAAGCGGAATCACGATGGTCACGAAATATCTCAGATTTCCGCAGCCATCAAGCTGGGCCGCCTCCCATAAATCCTCCGGAATGCTGCTCTGGAAAAAAGTCCGTGCCACAATGATGTTAAAGGCGGCTACCGAAAACGGCAGCACCATAACAAGAAACGTATCGTACAACTGAAAATCGCGGATCGTCATAAAAGTCGGAATCAAACCGCCATTAAAAAACATCGTAAAAATAAAGAGCAGCGATATATACTTGCGGCCTACGAGGTCTTTTCGCGAGAGCGCGTAAGCTGCCGATATGTTAACCACCAAGCCGATGGCGGTACCTACAATCGTATACACAATCGTATTTCGGTACCCAATCCATATATTAGAGTGCTTCAGCAATTCTTGATAGCCTGCCAGCGTAAAATCCTTGGGCCACAGCCATACCTGTCCATTCGCAACCGCGGCCGGCTCGCTGAACGAAGCAATGATGATGAAGTACAGCGGGTAAATCAACACGATCAGCATCAAGACAGCGAATACATACAGGCCGATCTCCAGCACCCTGTCGGAAGATCGGGTATTCCTCCGCCTTGGCGCTGTCTTCTCTTTTATTTCCACAACGCCCATAGAACCCTTCCTCTCTTGTGTTACCACAAACTGTTTTCGCTGTATTTTTTCGAAATCTGGTTAACTAGAATCAACAGAACAAAATTAATGATTGTATTAAACAGACTGATCGCCGACGAGAAGCTGTATTGGCTGCTCAGCATCCCGATTTTGTACACATAGGTGGAGATGACCTCGCTGGAGGTAATATTGAGACTGTTTTGCATAAGGTAAACCTTCTCGAAGCCGACGCCAAGCAAGCTGCCGATCCGCAATATAAGCAAGGTTACGACCGTAGGCATCAGCATCGGGATATCGATAAACCAGATTTTCTGCCACCGGCTTGCCCCGTCCATCGTAGCCGCTTCGTACAAGCTGGGGCTCACGGCGGATAACGCCGCGATATAGATAATGCTGTCCCAGCCCGTATGCTGCCACACATCCGACCATACGTACACGCTGCTGAACAAGCCGGCCGATCCCATCAGGTTCGGCGCTTCGGCACCAAAGAGCCGGAAAATATTCCCGATCAATCCCGAGCCTGGCGAGAACAGAATCAGCATGAGTCCCACCATCACGACCGTGGATATAAAATGCGGCATATAGGTTACCGTCTGGAAGAAACGCTTGAACCCATTCTGGCGCATCTGATTGACCATCAGGGCAAGCATGATCGGAATCGGGAACGTCGCAACGCTGTATAAGCTGATTACGAGCGTGTTGGTGATCGTTGTCGAGAATTGATAAGAGTTAAAAAATTTCTCGAAATACTTTAGACCCGCCCATGGACTATCCATAATGCCGAGAGCGGGACTGTAGTCCTTGAATGCGATGAGGATGCCGTACATCGGTACGTAAGAAAACAACAGAACCAGCACAACCGCAGGCAGCAGCAGCAAATACAGGCCCCAATTTTTTCTGATCCGCCCGAGGGTTGGGTGCGTGGTTCTATTCAGTTGGCCTGCTTTCAAATCGATTCCCCTTTCTGTTCGCGTCGTCGTGAAACCGGCATGTCGAGTAAGCAACTTAAGTATACTTCTGCCCGGAATCGTTATTTGGACCTCATCATGCGCTATTCGGACCTTCTCCTTATCCCCCTTCAAGGAATCCTCGAGTCCCCTGTTGGAAGCATGCCATTATCCGGACTTTACGATGTGGTATCCGGACTTTATGATAGATGCCCGAGCGTTCACTCCTGCTTTTTTCGTGATTTCCATTTATAATGTTTTTACCACCATAAAAACGCTTTCATGTGGAAGCGGACTGAAAGGAACCAAGGCATCCGTATGGTTAAAGCATTGAATAACAAGCCTTATCCCATCCGTCACTATGTGAAAATCATGCTCTTTATCTCGATCTTTGCCCTTGTAGTGGATCTGGTGCTCAGCTTCGCCTCCATCTTCATCGTAAAGCAGCAGTCCACCCGATATTTGCAGGATACGGCGAATCTGTACATCCGGCAGATCAATCATGACTTCTCCTACATCAACCACTATATGGGCTGGACACTCGCGAATGATGAGAGCGTTAAGATGATGGATACCCCCGGCACCGATTACGTGGATTATATTAAATCGAACGAAAGAGTGCATAAGCAGTTTAACGAGCTTCAGAAAAACTACGGCCAGGAATACAACTTCTTCTTCTATTTAAAGGAACAGGACTTCTTCCAGAACTATGGACCCATGTCCCTGTCATATACAGAGTTCCTGGAACTTAAGGAACAGATCGTATCCCTCACGGATTCCAAAAACGTATACGAAACGTTCTACTCCAACTGGAACCCGATCCTTGTTCAGGACACCCATTACATCATCAACATCGTTCCTTACCACAACCGGTATCTGATCTGCCTCATCTCCGCCGACGATCTGATCCGGCCGCTCCAGCAGCTGGATTTGGGCGAGGACGGTTACGTCTCTCTGGTGAATGCTCAGGGGGCAGCCCTTACGAGCCCGGGTACAGGCGTGATGGATGCCAACCGTCTTCAAGGAGCCAAGGCATCCCTGCTGAGCCTGTCCCAGCCGCGGACTACGGTTACGGAGGGATTCTCGAACGCCTCCTTCAACGTGCAGCTGGTGATCCAATTCGGCATATTTGAGACGATCATGATCGCCCAGCTTCTCATTATGCTGTTATTTGTTGTTCTGACGTGCACGCTCAGCGTAGTTATGCTGTATTTCAAGAAGAAGGTGTTAAAGCCGATTCAGAATTTTTCAGAAAATGTAAGGCGCATCCACGAGGACAGCGAGAATCTGGATTTCATGAGCAGCGAGATTATCGAGCTGGAGCAAGTCAACTCCCAATTCAAACATCTGATCGAACAGATTAAGAAGTTTAAAATCGATATTTACGAGCAGCAGCTGGATAAGCAGAGAATCCAGCTGGATTATATGAAGCTGCAAATTAACCCCCATTTTTTCCTGAACTGCTTGACGAACATCTACAGCATGGCGCAAATGCAGATGTTTAAGGAAATCGAATATATGTCGCTGTCCACATCCAAATACTTTCGTTACATCTTTCAAAGCGGAGATAATGTCGTACGGCTGCAAGATGAAATCGAGCATGTCCGCATTTACCTGGAGATTCAGAAGCACCGCTACCGTGATGCCTTTTCATATCGCATTGATGTTGAAGAGGAGCTTTCCGGTCTCACCATTCCGCCCCTCGTGTTACAGACCTTTATCGAAAACGCGGTAAAATACGCTGTTTCCCGAGATCAAGAGCTGCAAATCCGATTATCCGTTAGCCTGCGGATGGAGGGGGAGAAACCTACTATGGTCATCCGGATATCCGATACCGGACCCGGGTTTCCCGCCGAAGTATTGGAAAAATTATCAGCCGGCAAACCGCTTGATCAAAGCGAAGGAAAACACATCGGAATCATGAACACCCTTCAGCGGCTGGAGCTGCTCTATCATCGCCGGGCGTTTGTGGAATTTTCAAACCCGGAGGAAGGCGGCGCTTGCGTCACATTAACGATTCCACAACCCATACAGGAACGGAGAGGAGAATTTCAATGAACATATTGCTAGTGGATGATGATTATTTTGTCGTGGCCGCGCTGGAGAAGAAAATCGATTGGAAGGCACTTTCAATCGAACAGGTCTATACTGCTTACAGCGTTGCGCAAGCAAGGGATATTTTGCAGCAGCATTCGGTCCACATCCTCATCTGCGATATCGAAATGCCGCAAGGCAGCGGACTCGAGCTTCTCGCCTGGATTCGCGAGGAACAATACAGCATTCAGACGATATTTCTGACGAATTACGCTGATTTCAATTATGCGCAGAAAGCCATTGAGCTGCAAAGCTTTGACTATTTTCTGAAGCCGATCGAATTCGATAAGCTAAGCCTCATCATCTCCAAAGCCGCCTATAAAGCAAAGGAACAGCAAAGCGATCAGGAAGCGATCCAGGACGGACAGCTGTGGAAAAAAAATCAAAAAAAGCTGCAAGAGCATTTTTGGAACAAGCTGATCAAAGAAAGGAAAGCTTCTTCGGACCGGACCGCCATCGCAGGATATATCGCGGAGCAGAATTTGTCCTATAAGATGTCGGATCTATTTCTTCCTGTGCTCATCACCATTTTTCCGCATGATCAAAGTTTGGGGAGAGAAGACAAGGATCTGTTTGACTATGCGTTTCTCAACGTGCTGTCCGAATTGTTCCAGGACCCGCTCTTCACGGTTGAAGCCGCTATAGAATATAAGGATTACAATTGGATGGTCATACTGAAATGGAATCATCCTCCTGATTCCCGCGTCATGGAAAACATCTGCACGTCGTTCATTGAAAAAGCCAATCAATTCCTTCGGAGCGATGCTTCATGCAGCGTATCGATTTCGGTGGCGTTGGAGGAAATCAACAAGTCCGTTCGGATTCTGCTGCAAATGAATGAGGATATGATCAAGAAGCGGAATCAGATTATTTTTCTGGAACACCATTCCCTGCAAGAAGTCGCGTATACCCCTCCCCAGCTGCAAGACTGGGAAGCGCTTCTCAGCGGGAACGATCCGGCTGGGTTTCTGGTTGAAACCCGCAAATACTTGCAAAACCTAGCCAGGAATGGCGTCTACAACGCCTCGGTGCTTCGTTTATTCCGCTTGGATATCGTGCAGCTGGTCTATTCCTATCTGAAGGGAAAAGAAATCCAGGCACATAAGCTGTATACCGGCAAAACCAATGACCAGTTGTTCCTGCAGTCATTGAACTCGATTGAAGATATGGAGAAATATACGGAGTATCTCGTCAGCACGGCAGCAGAATACCATGCCTACGCCGACCATTCGCATACCGTGGTGGAGGAGATTAAGCATTATATTCATTGCCATTACGGGGATGAGCTGACGCGTACGAGCCTGGCTGAACTCGTCTACCTCAACCCGGATTATTTGGCCCGCGTGTTCAAGAAGGAAACGGGCGTGTCTTTGGGTACATACATCATTCAATCCCGCATCAAGGCGGCCAAGCATCTGCTGGAGACGACACCATTGTCGGTGTACCAGATTGCGGCTAAGGTGGGATACGCCAACTATTCCTATTTCTCCAAGCTGTTCAAGCAGGATACGGGCTGGTCGCCCAGCGATTACAGGCGGGTGCTGCAAGCCGGGAGCAGCGGAAAGATCGATCATGCGAAATAACATTACACTTTCGACTTAGGCATTGAGCATCAGCTGTCCGCAACCACATCTTGAACATAAAAAGTACCGCAGCCTCAAGCTTCATCTGCTTGGCACCGCGGTACTTTTTCTATAATAAGAATGAGAGCTAATCGATATGGATTACGCAGGGTAAATATCGAAATCCTTCAGCGTTTCTCCCGTCCGGGCCGATTCAAACACGGCTTCGATCAGGTTCAGAACGCGCAGCACTTCCTCGTTCTTCACAATCGGCTCAGCCTCGCCTTGAATCACGGCCGCAAAGTTATCGAAGAAGCTGCTGGATTGACGGTATGGCTCCGGCAGAGCTCCCGTAATGGTAGCTTCTTCAGAAGGAGGAGCCATCGTTTTGGTCAATCCTACCCCGGCTTGAATTGGCTTCGGCTCCACTTTCACCGCATCCTGGTTCCGTGTAACCACTCTTCCGTTTAACGACCAATCCTCAATAATGCCGGTTCCCTCGGTTCCTTTGACGTACCAGCGAGGCAGCGTTATGAAATTGGTCGTTCCCACTTCAATCAGAACGGATACTCCGTTCTCGAATTCAATGACCGATTCAAAGCCGTCATCCACCTCATCGCCGAGAATAAAGCTTAAGCGGCTGCTCAGGCTCGTAATCCGGCTGTCCACCATGAACAGGACCTGGTCAAGAAGATGCACGCCCCAGTCCAGCAGCATGCCGCCGCCGTGCGCTTCCAGATGGCGCCAGTCGCCCGGAATGCCGTTCGCCCCGTGTACCCTGGATTCGATACGGAACAAATCGCCAATCGTCTTTTCGTTGTACATTTGCTTAATCGTCAGGAAATCCTCGTCCCAGCGGCGGTTCTGGTGGACCATCAGCACCCGGCCGGCAGCATCGGCCGCAGACACCATCTCTTTGAAGTCACTGACGGACAATGTTACCGGCTTCTCGCAGATGACATGTTTGCCGGCATTAAACGCCTGCAGCGCCAGTTCCTTGTGCACGTCATTAGGCGTAGCAATGAGCACCACGTCAACCGCAGCATCGTTTAGTACCTGCTCATAACTCTCATAGGCAGGATACCCGTCCTGCTGGGATACTTCCCGGCGATCTTTCAAAACATCGAAGGTTCCCGTAACCTCGAGATATGCATTGTCCTTAATCAGCTTGGCGTGGTAGCTGCCCATTCCGCCATACCCCACGATCACGATCGCATGTTTTCTTTTCTCCATCGTCATAGTTACATAGCTCCTTTATCACATCTAAGCAGTAAACGCATACACATCCATTATAATACCATATGCGAAATAACTGTCCTCTTGTAACGATATTGTATTCCCGCCGTTATCGCAAGGCTGTGAGTTACTTCGCAGCCCGGAAGAAATGAGCAAAATATGTCCCGAAAAAAAAAGCGTTACCCTGCTTCTATCGCAAAAGGTAACGCTTCTTGATCTTGCTGGATTACTCCTTCACTACCAATTTCAGCGGCGCGGCGATATTCTTCTCTACCTCTTTGCCTTGCAGCACGTCTTTCGCTGCCCCGACGGCAAGCTGACCGATCAGCTCCGGCTGCTGGGCTACGGTAGCCGTCAGGTTGCCGGCTTCGATGGACTTCAGCGCATCGTCGTTACCGTCAAAGCCGATGACCATGATGTCTTTGCCCGAGCTTTGGATCGCTTCGATTGCGCCCAGGGCCATTTCGTCATTGTGGGCAAAAATCGCTTTGGCGTCCGGATTACCTTGCAGCAGATTTTCCGTGACGGTAAGACCCTTCGTCCGGTCAAAATCCGCTGCCTGCTTCGCAACCACGTTCAGCTGCTCATCTGCGATATCATGGAAGCCCTGGCCGCGTTCGCGGGTCGCGGAAGCACCCGGAACGCCTTCGAGCTCAATGACTTTCGTATCTTTGCCCAGCTGATCCACGATGTACTCGGCTGCCATCTGACCGCCCTTGACGTTATCGGAGGCAACCAGCGCAGCGACCTCGCCTTGATCTGCGGAACGGTCGAGTGTAATGACCGGAATGCCCAAGCTGTTTGCCGTTTGCACTACGGTTGAAATCGCGGACGAGTCCGTCGGGTTAATCAGCAGTGCATTGACGCCCTGTTGAATCAGGTCGTCGACGTCGTTGCTCTGCTTGGCCGAGTCATTCTGTGCGTCTACGACAACGACCTCCATTCCTTGCTTGGTCGCTTCGGCGACGACGCCATCCTTCAGGGATACAAAGAACGGGTTATTCAAGGTCGAGATGGAAAGACCGATTTTGATGTCTTTGACATCGCCGCTAGCCTTGGGCTTCGCCCATTCCGGCGGCTCCAGAGAACAGCCTGTTATGAAGATCAGCATAAGCGATACGAGCAGCAAAGTTGTTTTTTTCATCGTTCATTCTCCCCCTTAAGCCGATTTTCTACGGTCGAGCAGTACGGCAATCGCAATCACGACGCCTTTGACAACCATCTGATAGAAAGAGTTCACACCGAGCAGGTTGAGCCCGTTGTTCAGTATGCCTATGATCAGCACACCGATTAACGTACCGACAATCCGGCCGCGACCGCCGGTCAGGCTCGTACCGCCGAGAACAACGGCTGCGATGGCATCCAATTCATAGGACGTACCCGCTGTCGGCTGTGCCGAATTCAAACGGGAGGTCAGAATCGCGCCCGCCAGCGCGGACAGCATCCCTGCCAGGGAGTAGATCATAATCTTGACGCGCGGTACTTTAATACCGGATACAAGCGATGCTTTTTCGTTACCGCCGATGGCATACGTTTTGCGGCCAAAAGACGTTTTATGCAGGATGACCCATAGCACCGCAAACGTGATAATCATCGTAATGGCGGGTACCGGAATACCCAGCAGGTATCCGCGGCCGAACAATTGAAATACAAGGCTGTCGCCGAGACCCGTAATCGGGTTACCGTTCGTATAAACGAGCGTAAGGCCTCGGAATATCGTCATGGTAGCCAGGGTGGCGATAAACGGCGCCATTTTCCCCTTGGTAATCATGAGACCATTGATCATCCCCATGACACCGCCAAGCGCAACGCCGATGATAATCGAGAGGATCGGGTCAAACCCGGCCACCATCATATTGGCGACAAATGCGCTGGACAGCGCGAGAATCGAACCGACCGACAGGTCAATGCCGCCTGTCAGGATTACAAACGTCATACCGAATGCAATCAATGCATTAATCGATACCTGACGCAGCAGGTTCAGAATGTTAAGCGGTTCCAAGAAGCTTGGATTTAGGACGGATACGATAACGATAAGAATGATCAGTCCGAGCAGCGGACCGAGCTTTTGCGTCAAACCTGAGACCTTAAACCCTTTTTCCGCCTTGGCATCGTTAATAGTTGTCATATTACTGACCTCCTGTAGCTAGAGTCATGATGTGTTCCTGCGTGGCTTGTTCGCGATCCAGTTCACCGGAAATTCTGCCTTCGTGAACAACGAGAATCCGGTCGCTCATTCCGAGCACCTCCGGCAGCTCCGACGACACCATCAGAATCGCCACGCCCCGTTCGGTCAGCTCATTCATCAACTGATAAATTTCCCGCTTTGCACCAACGTCTACGCCGCGTGTCGGCTCATCTAGGATGAGCACGCTCGGCCCAATGCCGATCCACTTGGCAATAACGACCTTCTGTTGGTTACCACCAGACAGATTGCGTGCCAGCGTCTCGGATGTATGCGTTTTGATCTGCAGCCGCTTCGTCAACGTATCCACGAAATCCTGTTCCTTCTTCCCGGAGATGAACCCTCTGGAAGAGAAGCTGAACAGATTGGGCAGCGCCATATTTTCACGGACCGAGAAATCCAGGACCAACCCCTCATCCTTGCGGTCCTCTGTGATGAATCCAATGCCGTGTTTCACGGCATCATCCGGCTTCTTGATCGTAACTTTCTTTCCGCGTACCCAGATTTCGCCGCTATCCAGCGGGTCCAATCCGAAGATCGCTCTCATCATCTCGGTGCGCCCAGCCCCCATCAGGCCGGATACGCCAACGATTTCGCCGGCACGAACCGAAAAGCTCACATTCTCGAACCGGCCTTTGCTGCTAATATTCTTCACTTCCAGCACAGGCTCACCCGGAGAGGGATGGCGTGCCGGATATCGCTCGGTCAGCTCCCGGCCGACCATCTTTTTGACGACTTCATCAAAGTCCGTGTCCGGAATAGCTTTGGTATCGACGGATTTACCATCCCGCATGACCGTAATCCGGTCGCAGATCGTAAAGATCTCCTCCATCCGGTGAGAGATGTAGACGATGGATACGCCTTGTTTTTTCAATGAACGAATGACGTCAAACAGCTTCTCGATTTCTCTTTCGGTCAGCGCCGCCGTCGGCTCGTCCATAATGATGACTTTTGCTTGGGTCATGAGCGCCTTGGCGATCTCAATCATCTGCTGCTGGCCGACGGAGCATTCCCCCGCCTCCTGCGTTAGTGGTATCTTCACCGCCAGTTTGCCGAACTGTTCCTTCGCAAGCGCCTTCATCTGCTTCATGTTGAGGAAACCCAGGCCGGATGTCATCTCCTTGCCGATAAACAAGTTATCCAGAACCGTCATTTCCGGCCAGATGTTAAGCTCTTGATGGATGAAGGCAACGCCTCTTTCTTCCGCTTCCTTCGGATTAGCAAAATAAGTTTCCTTGCCGTCGATGACAATCTTGCCCTCATCCCGGCTGTGAAGACCGGTCAATATATTCATCAGCGTCGATTTGCCCGCGCCGTTCTCTCCCATCAGGGCGTGAACCTCTCCTTCCCGGAGATCAAAGTCTACGCCTGCCAGTACGCGGTTCGTGCCAAAGGATTTATGGATATTGGTCATCTCAATGTTCATGGTGCTTCCTCCTTTTTAACCGAAATGAACACCGGCCTGCAAAATGCAGTTCGCATAGGGCTTGGCTTCTCCTGTACGGATAACCGCCTTGGCGTTTTGCGTCCGTGCTTTGAACAACTCGTGCGAGCAAGCCTCGATCTCGCAATCCTGAAAGTTCTCCTGTATATAATGCAGTGTTTCCTTATTATCTAGCTTCATTTCTTCAGCAATCACGATTTTTTCAATCACCATATCGTCGGCGATCGCTTCCACCACCTCGGTAAAGCTTGGCGTCCCCAGCGTGAGAGCCAGGTCGATCTTCGGAACGCCTGGGGGAATCGGAAGACCGACGTCTCCAACTACGATGGTATCGGTGTGCCCCAGATCTGCCAGCACTTTCGCAATGTGACTGTTTAGCATGCCGTTCTTCTTCATGATCAAAGACTCCCTTCTACTTCGAGGCGCGATGGCATTCCGCCCTGCGCTCCGAACTTCATGACCGACAAGGACGCTGCGCGGTTCGCAAATCTCAGGCTGTCTGCTATGCTCATGCCTTCGGACAGAGCCACGGCGAAAGCGCCGTTGAATGTATCGCCGGCTCCCGTCGTATCCACGGCTTCAACCTTGTAGCCGGGAACGACAACCTCTTGCAGGCCGTCGAAATAACGAACTCCCCTCTTGCCTTCCGTCACGATCAGTTTGTTCGGATAACGGCGCAGCACGTCGCCTAATGGCTCATCGCCGAACAAGATAGCCGCTTCATGTTCGTTTGGCGTAATATAAGCCGCCCGTTCAATAACGCTGCTTGGCACCGGGCGGGCAGGAGCCGGGTTCAGCATCAACGGCACCTGATATTTTGCGCACAATTCACTGACATGGATCACCGTTTCCTCCGGAATCTCCTGCTGTATCAACACGATATCCGCAGCCTGGATAACCTCCGCTGCCTGATCAACATATTCCGGAGTGACCCGGTCGTTGGCAGCTTTTACCACCACGATGCTGTTGTCTCCCTCTGCCAAAATGATGTGCGCGGTTCCGCTTTCCATACCTGTAACCGGTTCCACATGGTCTGTTAAAACGCCATTTGACTTCAGATTGCTCAAAATCATTTCGCCGAAGGAATCTTCACCGACACAGCCAATCATGTTCACCTCTGCACCCAGACGCGCCGCCGCGACGGCCTGATTGGCCCCCTTCCCTCCGGGTACCGTCTTAAAGCTGTCGCCAAGCACCGTCTCTCCCGCGCCGGGGCGCTTGGTGGAGGTGACCACCAAGTCCATCGACGCGCTTCCGATTACCACGATTTTCGCCATTATGATTCCACCTTTCTCGTTGTCTGCCGCTCTATAAATTCTACCGAGAATTCGATGCTGCTTCTCTCTATGTGATGCCCTTCAATAAGTCCCATAAGCAATCTGGCCGCCTCCCGGCCCATTTCATATGCCGGCTGATGAATCGTAGACAGGGGCGGTGCCAGCAGCCGGCTGAGCAGAATATCGTCAAACCCTATAATCTGTACGTCTTCCGGCACCCTTTTCCCCAGCCGAAACGCTTCCTTGACTACGGCGGATGCCATAATATCGTTACTGGCGATTACGCCGTCCGTGTCCGGAAACTCGATGAACACTTGCTGGGCGAATTCTTCCGCTTCGATTAAAGAAAACGATGTCGTCTTCAGCACTTGATACGCTGCCGCCTGTCCTTCCAGAACCTCGACGGCTCCTTCAAAACGCTCTTGAGCAGGACGGACATCCGCCGGGCCCTGAATCACGGTTATAGCTTTACTGCCTCGCCTAATGATCTCCTGCGCTGCAATTCTTCCGCCCTGCCGGCCATCCGCATAGACGGAAGGACGATCCGATGAGGTGCGATCCAGAAATACTACCGGAATCTTGAGCCCTGTATACATGTCGGCATCCGGATCATTGGTCGATGATATGACACCAACCACATTATTTTGGACAAAGGTTTGGATATATTCCATTTCCTTTTTCTTGCTCTCGTCGCTGTTCCCGAATATCAGCCGATAATCATTCTCCTGCATCTCATCCTCAACTCCGCGGGCTAGCTGCGGGAAATAAGGGTTCATAATATCCGGAAGTAAAAGTCCAATTAATTTCGATTTTCTTTTATATAAAGAACGCGCTACTTCATTCGGCGTATAATTCAGCTCGCGAATGCTTTGTTCTACCTTGGACCTGGTGTCCTCATGCACGTAACCGTTTCCATTTAAAACCCGTGAAACCGTGGCCACGGACACGCCGGCCCGATTTGCCACATCCTTGATCGTTGCCATTACCGTCATCACCTCATTCATGTGTAACCGGTTACAGCTATAACATATCACATCTTTTTTTAACGTGCAAGCGTTTGAGGATTGGAATATTTATGTACCGTCGCTGTCCAGCGCAAATTCAGCATCTAACATATCCAGCAATAAATTACGGTATTCTTACAAAACCCATTACTGGATTTTACATCCGGCTCCTATACTCAATACCTGTAAGGCCAAGCAGGAAAGTGAGGTAAACATGATGATGGAAAAAGAATTTACGCTTCCTTCTCCGAGTCACTCTCTGACGCCGCCGGTCAGCGAAGCTGAACCTTCAACAGCGGCGAAAACGATCTCCATCAAGAAATCAAAACGCAGGGAAATCATGCTCGCCTATGCATGTCTGGCACCTTCGCTGCTCATTTTCGGTCTGTTTCTGTTCTATCCGCTGCTTAAATCGGTTTATCTGAGCTTGTTCCTGACCGATCCTCAAGGCCGGGTAGCCGAATTCGTGGGGTTCGATAACTTTAAGGAAATACTGACCTCCGAGATGTTTTATACCAGCTTCGGCAACACACTGCTGTTTATCGTGCTGACGGTCCCGACCGGGATGGCGGCCGCCATACTGCTCGCAGCCCTGACGCACAATAAGCTGAAAGGCATGAAAATATTCCGCTTCATATTCTCGCTGCCGATGGCCGTGTCCGTCGGCACCGGCTCGATGATCTGGATGATTCTGTATCATCCGACATTGGGCGTACTGAATTACTTTCTGTCGCAACTCGGCACTCAGCCCATTCAATGGCTGACCGATCCGAAATGGGCCATGATCTCCGTCGCGATCATGACCGTCTGGATGAATCTTGGTTTTAATTACATCCTCATGCTGAGCGGCATGCAGGGCGTATCCGAGGATATCTACGACAGCACCAAGATCGACGGCTCCGGTCCGCTGAGAACTTTCTTCCGGATTACGATGCCGCTGATCTCCCCTACGTTATTCTTTACATCCGTCGTGTCGGTCATCGGCGCTTTCCAAGCGTTCGGACAGATCAACATCCTGACCAAGGGAGGTCCGATGAACAGCACCAACGTCATCGTGTTCAACATTTATCAGGATGCCTTCGTCAATTTCCGCTTTGGCATCGGCAGTGCGCAAGCGCTCATCCTGTTTGCGATCATTCTGCTGCTGACCATCTTTCAATTTAAATTCGTGGAGAAGAAGGTGCATTACCAATGAACATGCGACTCATGCCCAAAAGCTTCATCTACATCGCGCTGCTTCTCTGTTCGCTGGTCATTGCCTTTCCGCTCCTGTACACCTTGTCAACATCGCTGATGAGCGAGGCTGAATCGGCTGTTTATCCGCCGCCTCTTCTTCCGGAAGCCATCAATCTGTCCAATTTCGCCAAGGTGGTCGATACGATCCCTGTCCTTACCTTTATCGGGAACAGCCTTGTCGTCTCCATTGCCATCATGGCAGGTCAGATCGTGACCGCAAGTCTGGCGGCATACGCCTTCGCCTTCCTGCGGTTCCCGGGAAAAACGCTGCTGTTCAGTCTCTTTCTCGCCACGATGATGATTCCGTGGGAAGTGATCATGATTCCGAACTATTTGACGGTCAAAAGCCTGAACTGGCTGGATACCTACCAAGGGCTTATCATTCCATTCCTGGCAACGGCCTTCGGAACCTTCCTGCTCAGACAAGCTTTCCTTCAGCTGCCAAAGGAGCTGTTTGAAGCGGCCCGCGTGGACGGCTGCGGACATGTCCGCATTTTCCTGAGCATGGTCCTGCCGTTATCCATCCCCGGAATTGCCACGCTGGGCGTATACTCGTTCCTGAACCATTGGAACATGTACCTGTGGCCGCTCCTGACAACAAACCGCGTCGAGATGCGAACCGTCCAGATCGGGATCGGGATGCTGCAGTTCGAAGAGATGAACTCATGGAATCTGATACTGTCCGGCGTGCTCCTCTTGCTGCTCCCTTCCCTGCTGCTGCTTGCACTCGGTTTGAAGCCGCTAGTCCGCGGCATTACGGCAGGTGCGTTGAAGGGCTAACTGGCCCATATGCCAGGGCTTTAATGGATCAGCCTTGCGTGCCGGTTATCTGGTAAGAAACGGGCCGCGCAATTTCTGATAGATCAAAACCATACTATATTTTCAAAAGGGAGAGATTAACCGATCATGAAACGTTTTGGTAAAAGGTCCTTCGCGCTGCTCCTGCTTTCCTGCTTCATGCTGCTCAGCGCCGCTTGCAGCAATACGCCAGCTGCTGGAGAAACGACCGTTGCCGCCGGCAGCGAGCCAGCCAAAGAGCCCGTTAAGGTCGTATGGTGGCATTCCATGAGCGGTGAGCTCGGGACCGTCGCGGACAAGCTGATCTCCGATTTTAATGCCGCCCACAAGGATATTCAGGTTGAGGGCGTGTTTCAAGGAACGTACGATGAAAGCTTGAACAAGCTGAAGGCCTCCTTGGGATCGAACAGCGGCCCGACCATGATTCAGGTGTACGAGATCGGCAGTCGTTTCATGATGGATACCAAGGCGATCCGTCCGGTTCAGGACTTCATGGATGCTGAAGCATACGACATTTCCTCCTTGGAACCGAACATTAAAAATTATTATACATTCGACAACAAATTGTACTCGATGCCATTTAACTCCTCCAACCCGATCCTTTACTACAACAAAGATGCCTTTAAAGCGGCGGGACTGGATCCGGAAAATCCTCCAAAAACCTACGAAGAGGTAGCGGAAGCGGCCAAGACGCTAACGAAAGACGGCCAAACCGGCGCATCCTTTGCGATCTACGGCTGGTTCATGGAGCAATTCCTCGCGAACCAAGGTGTTGAACTGCTGAACAACGGCAACGGACGCACGTCCCCGGCCACCGCTTCGCAAGTCAACAACGCCGCTGCCGTGAAGACGCTGGAATGGTGGAAGCAATTGCTGGACGATAAGGTCCTGCTGAACCTGGGACGTAAAACGGACGATACCAAAAAAGCATTCGCAGCGGGTCAAATCGCCATGACGCTGGACTCGACGGCTTCCCTCCGCGGGATCGTCAGCGCAGCGGAAGGCAAATTCGAAGTCGGTACGGCTTTCCTCCCTAAACCGGCTGACGGCGGCGAAGGCGGCGTTATCATCGGCGGTGCAAGCCTGTGGCTGATGAACAACAAATCGGAAGAAGAGCAGCAGGCCGCCTGGGAATTCATGAAGTATTTGGCCGAGCCGCAAACGCAAGCTTACTGGCATGTCAACACGGGTTACTTCCCGGTCACGACCAAAGCTTACGAAGAGACCCTCGTAAAAGAAAACCTGGAGAAATATCCGCAATTCCAGACGGCCGTTGATCAATTGCATCAAACGACGGCCAATCTCGCAACGCAGGGGGCTGTCATGGGCGTATTCCCTGAAGCCCGCCAGCTGACGGAAACGGCCATCGAGGAAGTGCTGAATGGTCAAAAAACGGCGCAGGAAGCACTGGACAAAGCCGCTCAGGAAATTAGCTCCAAGATCGAGACTTATAATAAGACGGTAAAATAAACGTCGCGCATGCCGCGTAAGCATGCGCTGAATCATAAATCGAATTGCACCTATTCCACACCCTTCATGCTGAATCATGGGGCCCTCTGCGGACAATCCATGAATCATGCATTAAGGGTGTTTTTTTAGATCCAAAACCTTCCATATTGATCAGCTTGTATAGGGGTTTGCCCAAGTCACGCAGCCGGCTCCTGAATACACTGATACAAAGTGGAGGTGAGCCTATGATGAACAATCTTCCGTCCACCGTAACCATCGTCCCGGTGCCGTTTGACCGGGGTGCTACCCGCCGCGGCGCAAGCCAGGGACCAGACGCGATTTTCGGAGCCGGCCTGAAGCGCAAGCTTGACGCACTCGGAATATCCTATCAGGTTGATGAGCTTGCTGGACTCCCCGAACATAAGGGTGGAACGCACCATCCTCAATTAAAACATCTGAAAGAAGTCCTAACGATTAACGAGCAGCTCGCCGCTCATGTTTCTGCCCTGGCAGAATCGGGTGTCTTCCCGCTAGTCCTTGGCGGTGACCATAGCATTGCAATTGGCACGCTTGCCGGGCTTACCCGGCACTACCGAAGCCTGGGCGTCATCTGGATCGATGCCCACTCCGATCTCAACACACCCGATACGACCCCAAGCGGCAATATCCACGGCATGTCGCTGGCTGTCAGCTTGGGAAGAGGCGATGCGCGGCTAACATCGATCGGCGGCGCAAAATCAACGATCAAGCCCGAACATGTGGTGCTCATTGGCGCGCGCTCCCTCGACCAAGGCGAACGGGATTTCATCCGCCGGGAAGGCATTTCCTGCTTCACGATGCAGGATATCGACCGCCTGGGCATGTTCAACGTCATGAAGGAAGCCATCCGCATCGCGTCAACGGGCACGGATGGCGTACACCTCTCCTTCGATATCGATAGTGTCGATCCGAAAATCGCGCCCGGAACGGGAACGCCGGTTCAAGGCGGACTCAGTTACCGGGAAGCGCATCTGGCCATGGAGATGCTGTCGGAATCCGGCATTCTGACCTCGGCCGAATTCGTGGAGAACAACCCGCTGCTGGACCGCGGACAGACAACGTCCCGGCTGCTTGTCGGCTTAATCGGCTCCATGCTTGGCGAGAGCATCTTGTGATGCGTCCTCATGCTTGATGAAGAAAGGCCTTTTTTTGCGCGGTATACAGTGCCATTGCCGTTTAGGTTTCTTTAGACTCCCAAGGAGGTAACGCTATGGACCCTTCAAACCCGCATATCGAGAAAGCCGAAAAGTACGGTGCGAGAAACTACCATCCCCTCCCCATCGTCATTGCCGAAGCGGCAGGCATCCATGTGACGGATTCGGACGGCAAGCGGTATATCGACATGTTAAGCGCCTACTCGGCGCTGAACGCAGGACATTGTCACCCCCGTATTATCGGGGCTTTAAAGGAACAAGCAGATAAGGTGACTCTGACCTCGCGCGCATTCCATCATGACCAATTGGGCGAGTTTTACGAGAAGCTGTCTGCTATCACCCGCAAAGATATGATCCTTCCCATGAATACGGGAGCCGAGGCTGTTGAAACGGCGCTCAAGGCAGCACGCCGCTATGCTTACCGGAAGAAAGGTTTACCGGCCAATCAGGCCGAAATTATCGTCTGCGAAGGCAATTTCCACGGACGCACGATCACCATCACCTCCTTCTCCTCCTCCAACGAATATCGGGAAGGCTTCGGCCCGTTCACGCCGGGCTTCAAAGTCATCCCCTATGGCGACCTGGAAGCGCTCAAGCAGACGATTTCACCGAATACGGCCGCCTTTCTTGTAGAGCCGATCCAGGGAGAATCCGGTATTGTCATCCCTCCTGACGGATACCTGAGCGGCGCAATGGAGCTGTGCAAGCAGCATCGTATCCTTCTGCTCGCGGACGAAATCCAGACCGGCTTCGGCAGGACGGGGAAACGGTTTGCCTGCGACTGGGAGGATGTCGTGCCGGATATGTACATCCTCGGAAAAGCGCTTGGCGGCGGCGTCTTCCCCGTCTCTGCCGTGGCGGCGGACGCCGATATCCTCGGTGTATTCGAGCCGGGGTCTCACGGCTCTACCTTCGGCGGGAATCCCCTCGGCTGCGCGGTGGCCGTTGCCTCCATGGATGTATTCCTGGAGGAAGGGCTGGAAGGCAACTCCAAGGAGCTCGGCGAATATTTTCTTCAGCAGCTTCGAACCATCCGGCACCCCGATATCAAGGAAGTGCGCGGCAGAGGCCTATTTATCGGCATGGAGCTTAACGTCCCAGCCAGAACCTACTGCGAGAAATTAAAGGATCTCGGCTTGCTCTGCAAAGAAACCCATGAATCCATTATCCGCTTCGCCCCTCCGCTCATCATCACCAAAGCGGAACTGGACCAGGCCGTCGAGATCGTAAGGCAGGCGTTTGCATGAGGAATCGATACCGATGGCATGTGCACAAAAAAACAGTTTGTTCACCCCTGACTCCAGCATGAGGGTGCAACAAACTGTTTTTCCGGTTCTTCTTTATTCCAAGCCCTGCAGCTTATCCTGACACTGCGAGCCGCCGCGCAACTTTGATCGTGCGGCTCTGAGCACCGTCAGGTAACCGACTTCTGTTTCATTCTTCTTGTTACTAACAGCAGCTGGGATACAACGGCAAGCACAGGCAGTTCGATTAGCGGTCCGATGACCAAGGCAAGGGCAATCACCGGCTGGTCCGGAAAGGCCGTCACGGCGATCGCGAGGGCTACCGGGGAATTCCGGGCAATGATCGTTAAATGGAGGCTGACCGAATCCTCATAGGTGAAACGCAGCATGCTGCCCACCGCACTGCCCAGCATATAATTCATCGTGAAATAAATCAGGATCGGAACAATGAGGATATATACCATGTCCATATTATTCAATAAGTATGACCCTTGAGACGCAAACATCGCAACAATGGCGAGACTCAGAAAGACAATCTGGGCCCTGCCGAAGAACGGCATCACCTTGTGCTCAAGCACCTCTTTCCTGGTTCTCAGAATGAAACGGGTGAGATGCGCAAGCGTGAACGGAACGACGAGCACAAGCAGCACGCTTTCGATCAGCGCTGCCATCGAAATCGTTTCGATCGTGCCGGAGAACAAGAGCAAATACAGCGGAAGCAGCAGCACCTGTAGGATCAGGTTTATAGGAAGCACCGAAGCACCCGAGGGTACGTTTCCCTTGGCAATCGAGGTAAAGACCAAATACCAGTCTGTACAGGGGGTCACCATCAGCATGATGAATCCGATCCAAAGCGCCGGGTGGTCCGACAGAAAGACAGCACCGAGTCCCCAGGCTAGCAGCGGTGTCCATATAAAATTAATGAGCGTGCTCGCTCCCAGAAACCTGATGTTCTTAAACGCCTTTCGCAGCTGCCGCAGCGGTATCGTCAGAAACAATCCATATAACATCAGCAGCAAAAAAGGAACGATCGTGTATTCCGCATACTCTGCGGCGAACGGCAGCTGTCCCACTGCCAGCCCAATCGCCACCGCGCCCATAATGATCAAGGTTTGAAATTTCTCTATAAGTCCCATCCCGCACTCCTTACCGATTCGAATTATGAACAAACTAAAGAAATATCATCTAATGGTATCATACCGCATTTCCAGTATAATGGATTGTATAATACTGGATTTAGCATCAGGTAAGAAACGCATCCCAGTATCCTTCTCCGCTCATTTCAATCGATGAGGGGCAACGATTCTTAGCCTTGTTTTGTCAGGGTTGATGATAACTTTTGCAAGGAGGTTCGACCATGAGAATAGCCATTTGCGGAGGCACCGGTTTCATTGGAGAGGCATTGTGCACGCGTTGGCAGCAGGGCGGGCATGACATGATCATCGTCACAAGATCGAAACCGGACAATCCCCAACCCAGCAGGCCTATATCCTATCTGACCTGGGATGAGATGAAGTCCCATCCCGAGCGGTTTGAGGGTCTGGATGCCCTCGTTAACCTTGCAGGCTCTTCCCTGAGTCAGCGCTGGACGCAGGAAGGCAAGCAGAGAATCCTTCAGTCTAGACAACGAACCGTCTCCTCCGTAGCCGAGCTAATGGACCGCCTGGCGTTTAAACCTCCGGTGGTCATTCAAGCTTCGGCGATGGCCATTTACGGCACATCCGAGTTTGAAACCTTTGATGAGGAAAGCCCAGCCACGATTATGGATTTCCCGTCCGAGGTTGTGCAGGAATGGGAGCAAGCGGCCGACCGCATCCCGGTTGACCGGTTAATTAAGCTGCGCATCAGCGTTGTTCTGGGCGGTAAAGGCGGAGCCCTTCCCAAAATGCTGCTGCCCTACAAACTAGGCGTTGGCGGTAAGATCGGCAGCGGCAAGCAATGGCTCTCCTGGATACATATCGACGATATCGTGGATTTGATCGATTATTGCATCCGGCACGAGGCCATATCCGGAGCCGTGAATGCGGCTTCCCCGCATGCGGTCACGAATGATGAACTCGGCAGGAGCATCGCCAAGGTCTATCACCGTCCGCATTGGCTCCCCCTGCCTGCTTTCATGCTCCAAGCCATCCTGGGCGAAATGTCGCTCATTCTGCTAAAGGGCCAGCGTATCCTTCCGGCCAAGGCACTGCGACACGGCTTCCAGTTTCGATATCCGGAAGTGACGGACGCTCTGAAGCAGATCAAAGAAAACTGAGCCGTACGGCCATATGCATAAAAAAACAATCGCTCTCATGATATAGAGAACGATTGTTTTCTTTTTTTCATAAAACTTCTATTGTACGGGGGCCAGCTCGCTTTCCGTCACCCACTTATGATTCTTGACTTCTTCGCCGGTTGTCGTCGTGAAGTCCACCATATAGACCGTCGTTTGTTCGGCGGAATCGATAACGGCAGTGGCTCCCTTCATGCCCTCCATATGATCCGCATTCACGACAGCTTCCGTTCCGGGTTCCAAGGGCTCCTTCCCGGCATCCTTCAGCTCCTCATGAATCACCCATTTATGATCCTTCTCTTCGGGTCCGCCGCTCGTCGGCGTATACGATATCGTGTACACCGTCGTATCGTACGCCCCGACAATCGTTGCCTTTGCCCCCTTCATTCCGGGCATGTGATCGGATTCAATGATCGCTTGGGTCTCGGCCGCATAGGTCGGATTCTCTGCCGCCTTCAACCCTTCCGGGATCTCGCCCGAGCCGGAATGGTTCATGCTGCCATGATCCATGCCATCCATGTTCCCGGTGGCTTCCGTGTTTTCGTTGTTATCGGGGTTTGCACTCTTCGTATTACCGCAGGCACCCAGTATGAGGATGAGGGATGCCAACGCAACCAGAATAAGCGGCTTCCATCGTTTCTTAGCTGACATATGATGAACTCCTCTCTTATATTGAATGTTCATAGCATAGCAGCTACTTATGAAGAACTTGTGTAGCTGTCTATGCATGACATCACTTACCCATTTTTTCAATAAAACCTATCTGTGATATAAAATAGAGAGTGACTAGAAGTCCCATTTTGTCCTATATTCTTGGCAGAGATATATGCCAATTCCGAGAAGGAGCACCCTCTCCCATGCAAATCGATGACGAAACTTTCATCCCGTTATTCAAACGGGCCAATTCCATATTAAACCGAACCCTGAACTCCATTGAACAGCAGGAACTGAGCGTCCGGATCCACTACTGGGGATTTATGCCGCGCCACTACGACAATACGGAGCATAAGCATTCTTTTTTTGAAGCTTGTTACGTGTTGACAGGCTGCGGCTCGTATATCGAAAACGAGACAGAGTTCCATCTTCATCCAGGCACCCTGTTTCTCTCAAGGCCGGGCATCCAGCACCAAATTAAGAGCAGGGAGGGCTTGGCCTTATGTTATGTTGCCTTTGAACTGGATGAATCAGCAAACAGCGATCTCCATACGGCTGCTTTCCGAAGGTTAGCCATCCAAGGCATTCCGGTGCTTCAGGAAGATGCCGGGCAAGCGTCCGGACTCTTGTGGCTTTCGCTGCTATCAATGTTTCAGTCGGGCTCTGGCGGTAAGCAGCACCCGCCGCATATGCTGAACAGCTTGGCAGCTTCACTCATATTATCGATTCTGGCTGCCCACGGTCCCGGTTTCTACCAAGAACCTTCCGATCCTGGAGCACGCGAAGAAGGAGCTTCGATGTTTCATCAGGCCGAATTGTTTATCCAGGATAATCTGGGCGAGCCGCTCTCGCTGGAGCGGGTGGCTGGCCATCTTCACGTTACGACCCGTCATTTAACCCGGCTGTTCCGTAAATACGGACATCAATCCTTTGTTCATTATGTGCAGGAGCAGCGCGTGCAGCAAGCGAAACACCTGCTTCTGAATACAGACCGGCAGATCAAAGAAATTGCCGTCTCCTGCGGATTTGAGTCCGTGCACTACTTCACCCGGGTGTTTACGTCCAAGCTCGGCGTAACCCCGGCCCGCTTCCGGCGTTCCCAGTTTTCAGAAGGCCGTTACGACTCCGAGCTTTAGCGACTAGAGACGTCGATGTCCTGATCGTACAAAAACACTTCCTCTTTTTATAAAGACGGATCCTCCCCTTCCTCCTACAATGAAGTCGTAACCGACATTCCGGAAGGGAGGAACCATTTATCCATGAAACCTGCAACGACCTTTCAATCACACCCGATCAACCACTTGGACTTTGGCAGCGAACCCCAATTTATGAAGAATGGGACCGACGCATGGTGCTCGTTTATCCTGTCGACCTATAAACAAAAAAATTCCCAGCATGAATCACAGGAAAAAAGCAGTATCTTCATTACGCTTGACGGAACACACGGCGCCGATTTCGATAAACTGCTGGCCAAGCTTCAGCAAGCCTGTGAGCAAGAAGGCATCGCCTTCGCATGCGATTCCACGTCCGATTACGTCAAACCCGAAGCCGAGCTCCGGGCCGAGATGGCTCCTTATCTTACGGATAACCGGGCATTCGGCTATAAAGCAACCGATGTCCGCCCCATTCAATATTTTCAACAGGACGCACGGCCAGCCTTGAATAAAAATGCGCATGCATTTGACGCGATGCGCGGCATATACGTCCTGCACGGACCCGGCGCTTCGCTGCTTCAAGGCCGGACCCCCGACCTTCATTTCTACGCCGATTACTCCCGCGAGAACCAGCAGCGGCGCCATGCCCAGCATATGGGCAGCTTCGGCTTGGGCAGCTCCTTCGACAAGGTTGAGACTTACAAGAATTGTTTATTTCTCGAATGGCCCGTCTGGGAGACCTACCGTCGCGACTGGTTAGCCCATCATACCCATGCCCAACACTCCGACAACCAAGCGTATTACATGGACTTAAATCGTCCGGAAGAGCCGGTGTGGCTGCCGGCTGCCGCCTTGGCAAACGTACTGCGCAAAGCAAGTCGGCAGCCGTTTCGGGTCAAGCCGTTTTTTGCCCCGGGAATATGGGGCGGTCAATATCTTAAGGAATTATGCGGTCTTCCCGACGAATGGCCCAACTGCGCCTGGAGCTTTGAGCCTATCGCTCCCGAGAACACGCTTGTGCTGCGCGTGCAGGATATCACCTTCGAGGTTCCGTTCACATTGCTCATGGAAGCAGCGGCTCAAGAGATTATGGGAAGGCGTAATGTCCGGCTGTTCGGCGACTACTTCCCGATCCGGTTTGATTATCTGGATACGATGCAGGGCGGCGAGCTGTCGCTTCAGGTGCATCCGCTGCAGGAATATGCAGAGTCGCAGTTCAATGAGCATATGACGCAGCAAGAATCGTACTACATCATGCGCAATGCCCCGGAAGCCAAGGTGTATCTCGGGCTGAAGGAAGGAATAAGCGGCGAACGGCTGCTTGCAGCAGTGGAAGACGCCCAGCTTCGGGAAGAGCCGCTTGAGCTCTCCGACTACGTTAACGAGTACAACTCGCAAACAGGGGATCTCTACCTCATTCCACCGGGCACGGTCCACTGCTCCGGCAGGGATAATCTGGTGCTGGAAATTTCCTCGACCACCTGGTGGTTCACGTTCAAGATCTACGATTATCTGCGCCTGGACGCCGATGGCAAACCGCGCCCGATGAACCCTGAGCATGCGCGCCACAATATTAATGACGCCATGAATACGCCTGCGGTAGAAAGCGGGCTTATCGCCCGGCCAGCCGTCGTAAGCCGTCAAGGGGGCAGCTCGGAGGAACTGCTGGGTCAACGGGAAGATCTTCTGTTCCAGGTCAGCAGGCTGAATCTGCAGGAAACGTGGAAAGCGGACACCCAAGGAGAATTCGTCATGTACAATCTCGTGGAAGGCGAACGTGTCCGCCTCGTGCCGGCAGCGGACGAGAGTGCGGCCGTTGAATGGGGCTATGCGGAATCTTACATTGTTCCGGCATGTTTAGGCGAATACCGACTGGAGAATCTGTCCGGATCCCCATGCGCATTGATTGCAGCGAGGGTCAATCCCGATTGGGATTCTCCACTGCTTCCGCCTTCCCGGCCAACAGAAAGCGGGGAATTTGCATGAACCGCAAGGATAGCGCCGATCCAGAAAGCGTGCCCTCCCCTGCCCCCATCACCATCGCGCTTGATGCCGGCGGCACCGCTTTGAAGGGAGCGCTCATCGTGAACGGGCTGCCAATCCCCGGCTCGTTCATAACCCGGCCTTCGGAATCGCACGGAGCCGCGGCGGATACGATTTCCAGCTTCGCCCAAGCCTGTCATGATCTGATCAACTATCACGCTTCGGCCTTCCGGCCGTTGGATTATCATGATTTAATCCGGATCGGCTTCGCTTTTCCGGGGCCCTTCGATTATGCAAAAGGCATTGCGCTTCTTCAAGGCCTAGGCAAATATGACGCTCTGTTCAAGCAATCGGTTCGGGATCTGCTCCGCTGCGAATTTCAGAGACTCAAGTCATCCTTCCCGGGTGTCACGATGAACCGTCTGACCGCCGCCGATATCCGGTTCGGCAATGATGCCTTCATGTTCGGCCTTGGGGCCTCCACCCGGTTCCCATCGGAACGCCGTCTCCTATGCCTTACGCTCGGTACGGGCCTCGGCTCTGCCTTTGTGGAGAATGGTCAAATCGTAGCCGGCAGGCATGGTATCCCAAGCAGCGGAATGCTGTTTGCGGAGCCTTACCGGGATCATATCGTGGACAGCTATTTCGGGAAAAGGGGCATTCTGAACATGGCTTCGGAGCGGGGACTCCTGGCTGACGGGTTCGACGTAGCCGACCTCGCTGAAGCTGCCAAGAGCGGTAACGCGCAAGCTCAGGATGTATTCCGCGAATATGGCAGCGAGCTGGGAGAAATGCTCCTGCCTTATTTATCCGTGTTCAAACCGAGCCGCCTAGTGCTGGGCGGGCAAATCTCGGGCAGCTTGCCCTTATGGGAAAAGGATATCATGCTCGCTTTGGGCAGGCACGCCGTTCCCGTTCACGCTCTCGCAGACGGAACGGCGGCTGTGTTTAACGGCATTGAGAAGCTATTCGAGGATACGGATCATCATGCATCCGCTCCCCATTTTAATCTATAGGAGGTCACTAATATATGAACCTATCCACCCAAGGCGGTCATCGACCCGCCCGTCCCTGGACGATCTATGTCATCCATCATTCCCACACGGATATCGGCTACACGGAACGCCAAGAGAGAATCGAGCAGTACCATGTTGATTTTATCCGCCAGGCACTAGACATCACGGAAGCCGCACAACGCGGGGAGCGCCCGGAATGGGAATCGTTCCGCTGGACTTGCGAGACCTTCTGGGCCGTAGAAAAATTTCTCGAAGCAGCGACTCCGGCGGAAAAAGCAGCTTTTCAACAAGCGGTAAAGCGTGGCGACATCGAACTGTCCGGAACCTATCTCAATATGACCGAGCTCCCGGATTTCGACCTCCTTCTGCGGAATCACGGCAAGGCGCAAAAGTTCGCGGAGTCCTTCGGACATCGGATCGACAGCGCCATGACTGCCGACATTAACGGATACAGCTGGGGGTATGCCGAAAGCCTGCTGCAAAATAACATTGAGCATCTGTTTTCCTGCATCCATACGCATCACGGCATGTATCCGCTGGGCCGCAAACAAACCCCGTTCTGGTGGGAAAGTCCGAATGGCGGCAGGCTGCTTGTCTGGAACGGCGAACATTATATGTTTGGCAACGAGCTCGGGTTCTGCCCTGATGCACTGGGCAAATATATCATCAAGGACGAGCTTCAGCATAACCTGATGGAGCCTGAACAACGTCATAACGAGATCGCTGCTTTACGGATTAACCGGTATTTATGGAATCTTGAGCAGGAGTCCTATCCGTATTCCTTCGTTCCGGTCATGGTCTCCGGCCTGGGCACGGACAATGCATCCCCGAATGCGGATATCGCGGAGAGGATTACGAAATGGAATGAACAATACGGCGACCAAATCACCATTAAGATGGCTACGCTGTCTGAATTTTTTGCGGCATTGAAACAGGAGGACCTGTCTGCGCTTCCGGTACACCGGGGGGATTGGCCGGACTGGTGGACGGATGGGGTCGCTTCAACAGCAATGCATACCCAGATTTACCGGGATGCCCAGCGCACGCTTCGCAAAGTCAAGCGGCTAGATCCGGTCCATGGTGCGGCAAGCCTGGCCGAGGTCGAGGAAACGTCACAGGCGCTGACCATGTATGCCGAGCATACATGGGGCTATCATTCCTCCGTGTATGAGCCATGGCATCCGCAGGTGCAAATGCTCGAGGTGCGGAAGCAGGCCTATGCGGCGGAAGCCAGCAAGATGGCTTACCGGGCGCTGGATAAAGCGCTCGTAGCCCGTCAAGGCGCGCTGCTCGCTCCCCATCGTCCCCTGCGCTACGAGGTGATCAATACGGAACCGGCCGCAGCGACGCTGCAGGTCGCCATTCCGTTGGATGGCTGGGAACACGTGATCCTGAAGAAAAAGTTCGAGCTCATCGACGAAACGACCGGGCAGGCGCTACCGTACCAATTGGCACACACGGGGGCGCTTGTTACGCAGCTCTCGCTTGAACCGGATGAGTCCCGGATCTTGTACATCCATCCGCACGAAACACCGGATGCACTCTCCGCTTCCGGGAACATGGTGACTGCGCGCAACACCGAACCGATTGCGTGCGAAGGAATCGCCGACATCCAGTCACAGCCCATAACTCCTTATCCGATTGTGGTGGGCAAGCGTTCGATCGAATCCGAATCCTTCCGGATCGAATGGGAGATGAACGAAGGCATTACGGCCTGGATCGATAAGACACGCTCAGCAGACCTGCTGGACGGCGCACGTGAGCACGCGCCTTTCACCCCCATCTACGAGGTAACGCCGGCACAGGATGAGTTTAATCCGTCCGAAATATGCTCAACCCGCCGCCGCATGGGACGCAACCGGAAGGGCACGAACGTCCAGCGGGATACCGGACGCTTGACCCGAGTCACCGTGCTGGACAACGGACCGCTATTTGCCCTGGTCGAGCTGGTGTTCGACGTGAAGGGACTCAGCTATTATGCCCTCCACATCAAGATGTTTGCCAACCAGCCTCGGGTCGAGGTGTCCGTCCGCTTCCACAAGGACAGCGTCTGGCTGCCGGAAAATGTCTATGTGGCTTTGCCGTTCTCCATGGGCACTGAAGCCGAGTTATACGTGGAAAAAGCCGGTTGTCATTTCCGGCCTTGGAAGGATCAAATTCCCGGAAGCTGCCTGGATTACACCAGTGTGCAAGAGGGAATATTCTGGCACTCGGCTATAGACCGGGAAGCGCTGGCCCTGTCCATGACGGACACGCCGCTTGTACAGCTGGGAACGCTGGAGCACGCGCCTCGTCAGCTTCACACCATGCAGCCGGCGGACAGCCGTCCTTCCACGTATGCCTGGATATTGACCAACTACTGGGAAACCAACTTCAAAGCGACGCTTGGCGGCTTCTATGAGTTCCGTTATGCGGTAGAGCGGCATCGCCAGCTGGACCCGGAGCAGGCTGCGAAGACCCTGCACGCTTCAACCGGACAATTCACGGTTCACCGAATTATATAAGTCATGAAGAAAAACAGCTGCCCTGGTTTCAAGGCAGCTGTTCTCATTATGAAAGGCAGGATGGCCGTTAAGCGGTCTCTGTCCTTATTATTTTTTTCTCAACAAGACTACGTCCACGCCCACATGAATCCGTCGCGATCCCAAGCAATCCGTCCGCCATGCAGTTTGCGGAATGCCTTCTTCACGTCCTTGGACAGCGAGGCGTTTCCGTTTTCGTTCACGAAAACAAATTCTTCCCCGAAATTCTCGCGTACATAGCGGATGGCCTCCGTCTGATACAAATTACCCGTAAACCGGATTTCCTCCACCATCCATTCGGCCACCTGCTGCGCTGTATATGTCATTAACATCGTTCCCTTCTGTATACCTTCACTTATTATAACAGAATGGACGATGGAATCGATTTTTATGAAAACGGCAGACTACATCAAAATGATGGACAGCAATAAAAACTGGACGGAACCTACAATCTCGATGATTCCGACCTTCATCGGTTTCATTATTTTTCCGGAATACAGTAACGTCTTAATGAACGGAAATAAGAATGGCAGACACATCCATGGATTCCCGAAGATGATCGGCAGAACCAACATCACAGCATGATACAATTTTGCGTATACGGTCCAGCGGCTGTTTTTGCGTTCACGGAAGACCGATTTGACAAAGAACACGGTCCCCGTAAAATAAAGGAAATTATACCCAATGACGGCGGCAAGGATCGGATCGAAACCACCGCCTCCCAGCATATAAGCAGCGGCGCCTCCGGTACAGAACAGCAGAATCGCGCAAATATCATTTAACAGCGCACGCTCCGATTTCTGAAGGACATGCCAAACATTCACCATGATCAGGATGAGCAGCACAGGTGCAAACCAGAGCATCATCGGTTTGAAGACAAGCACCGGAATGAGAAACGCAATAGCGATAAGGGCATAAACGATCCCCCAGGATAACCATGTTTTACGTTGGGATGTTTTCTTTAAGGATTGCAGAAACGGATAGGATGCCATATATAAACCTAACCACGCCAAAAATAGCGGAAGGTGCAGAAGCGCCGGCTTGGCGGCCGCCATTCCTATGATATAGGGTACGCTGACCATGGCCCAGCCACCATGCTCCCGTGGTATGACAAACCTCGTCTTTTTCATGTGTCTCTCCCTCTCCAATCCATAGACTCATACCCGGTACGATCCATAACTTCAGCCATTCGAACAACGGCCAGGCGGATGATAAGTAATATCGCTGAAGGTGCCCACATACTGAACGATGTCACCCGATTCGTCCTTTACCGCGTTAATCGTTAGCAGTTCCAAGTACTCTTCTCCGTTCTTCCTGCGGTTCCAAATCTCCCCCTGCCAGCTCCCGTGTTCCATGATTTCAGACCACATCGCCTGATAAAACGCAGGTGTTTGTCTTCCGGATTTCAATACGCTCGGATTCTTGCCAAGTACTTCCTCCTCTGAATATCCCGTTAACTTCGTGAATGCCGGATTGACGGCATTGATCTTTCCGCTCCGATCCGTAACCAATATCCCCTGGCCGGTGGAGTTAAACACCTCGGATTGTACGGAGAGTTTGTCCTGATAGTACATCCATACCACAATAACGAAACTGGCCAGCGCAACCTGCGATAAAGCCATGAACCCAATGGAATATTGCCCCGTAGCCGAATGGATGAAGGAAAGCATCAGCGGCGGGAAGAATCCGCCAAGACCGCCCATCATGGACACGATACCGTTCACAATGCCGGCCTGCTTGTTGAAATAAAGGGGCACGAGTTTGAAAATAACCCCGTTTCCAAGCCCGGCACCAACGGCAATGGTTAAGCAGCCGGCCGTATACAAGCCAATGGATGGAGAGAATGCCAACAGGATGGCCGCAGCCGTGAGCCCTATGAATACGCCCATTAATAAGAACAGCGGTTTAAACTTATCTGCAAGCCAGCCGCCTACAGGGCGTAATATTGTTGCTACCAAAATGAACCCTGCCGTCCGCATCCCGGCATCCACCTTCGCAAGCTCGAAATGGGTAACCAGAAAGTTCGGCAAGTACACCGTAAAGGCTACGAACGAACCGAATGTAATAAAATAAAAAAGAGAGAAAAACCACAATTTTTCATTTTTATATACACCCTTGATCTGTTCCATGATCGGTGTTTTCACTTTGATTTCTTTACGGTCGCCTAAGATTACATTTAGCACGGCAAAGATCAACAGCAGAACCAAATACAGCTGGACGGTTTTGGACCATCCGATCTGAGTCGCGATGACCGGTGCAGCAAACGTGGTAATGGCGGTGCCGATGTTGCCCATTCCGTATATCCCATTTACGAGTCCGAGCTTCTCTTTCGCATAATATTTAGGCAGCGAGGTCACGCCGACCGAGAATACGGCCCCCCCGATCCCAAGGAACAAGCCGCCGATTACCAAATGCGTAAAGGAGGTAGCCGAGCTGATAAAATAAACCGGAAACAGCAGCAGGATAAAGCTGGCGATAAAAACAATTCGTGCTCCCACCACATTGGCGTAATAGCCGAGCGGAATCCGGAGGACCGAACCCAGCACCACCGGAATAGCCGTCAGAATAGCGAGGCGGTCGGCCGTAATGGAGATATCCTCGCGAATAAACGGCAAGAGCGCGGAGATGATGACCCATACCATAAAGCCAAGCACCAGATTCATTGTTTGCAGCGGAAGCTGCACCTTTTTGATCATTTCCATCACCTTTTCTAAAGCGTAATGAATGGCATATTGATCCCCAGCTCCTATTGTACGTGCACCTATTCACAATGCTAATAGGGAAGTTCCCTGAATCTCACCGGGGAACTTCCCTATTCCTTTAAGCAATGACCCTTTATTGCGCCCTGTTGTATAGGTAAGACTAAAAATCCAGCAATTTTTTCTTCAGCGCATATTCCACTAACTCCGGACGGCTTTTCAAATTCAGCTTTTCCATAATTTTGGCCTTGTGCGCCTCCACCGTCTTGACCGATACGAACAGTTTTTCCGCGATCTCCTTATTGCCATAGCCCTTGGCGATTAGAGGCAGGATCTCAATCTCCCTTTTGGACAGGCTGTTAAACGGATCCTGCTCCGCGCTCTCACTATCTTTCTTAATAAACTCCCGAACCAGGGAAGTCGCCATCTGGGGATGAATATAGGTCCCTCCCTTATGCACCATGCGGATGGCGGAGATTAATTCATCATCCGGCGCATTTTTGAGCACATAACCTGAAGCCCCGTTTTTTAAAACATGAAACAGGTAATCGTCATCATCATACATGGTTAGAATCAGAATTTTCGTTTCCGGAAATTCGCTGCTGATCTTGCCGGTCGCAATCAGTCCGCTTTCGCCGGGGGGCATGCTTAAATCCATCAACAGCACATTCGGCCGATGCTTCGCCACCATGGTGTAAGCCTCCATACCGTCTGCCGCCGTCGCGACAACCTCCATGTCTTCCTGGTAATTCAGAATCATGGAAAATCCGCTGCGGACCACGGCATGATCATCCGCAATCACAATTTTCACGTAACCCTCACCTCCGGCTTGTCGTCACCATTCGTAAGCGGAATGTTGAGCTGAACCGTCGTACCCTCACCGGGAGCGGACAGCAAAATAAACTGACCCCCGACGAGCTCCGCGCGTTCCCGCATCCCGTACAGCCCCAATCCGGTTCCCTTGGCTTCATCAATGACCATATTAAACCCAACTCCACGGTCACGAACGGTTAGCTGAAGGTAGCCGTTCACTTCGCATAATCGTACATGCACCTCGTCCGTTCCTGAATATTTCATGGCATTCAGCACCGCTTCCTGACATACCCGGTACACAACCGTTTCAATCTCGCTGCCGTAGCGGGCTGCCGCTAACTCCGCAGAGAACTCAACAAGCACTCCGTAATTCTTCCCGATCCATTTAAAATGGGAGCGGAATGCAGCCTCAAGCCCCAAATCATCCAATGAAGCAGGTCTGAGTTCAACGGATAAATGCCGGATGTCATCCAAAAGCCGGGTTAAAGACACCTCGGTCTGATGCAGCTTCTTGAGCACATCCTCGCCTACATCCATATATTTAACGACACGCAGGTCGACCAGCGAGCTGAGCAGCTCTTGAGCCACGCTATCATGGAGCTCGCGGGATATCCGCTTACGCTCGTCCTCCTGTGCCTTGATGACATATTTCAGCATATTCGTCCGCTGCAGCATTTCCTGTGTTTTCTGCTGCTTCGTCAGGTCAAGGAGCATCATCACCCGGATGCCGCGGGCTTCATCGATGATATGGTAACTGGCCGCATAGGGAACGATGCCTTCGCCGCGCGTCTTAAGATAGACCTGGAACGATGAAAACTCCCCATGCGGATAATCTAAATAGCATGTGGAGCAGGTTATAAGATCCTGTTCATCGGTATAGCCTTTGCAGGTCTGGCAGAAGGAACCATCCGCACCGGACTGCATCCTCTCAATCACATCAATGTCAAGGATGTTCTCCGCAGCCGGATTCATAGCCACCACGCTGCCCTTTTCGTCGATAAAAAAAATGGCCTCCATGCTATTCTGATACATGCTTCTAAGCAATTCGCTTAAATGCTCATCCGTCATCTGAATCAAGGCTGTGATACCTCCTTGGCATAAAAAGCACCAAATTCCGTTCCCATTCCTTCCTGAAACGACTCAAAGGACCTTGGATCCAGCACGTTTTCCTTGCGATATCCCACAAGCAAAACCCCCTTGACGCGAGAGCCTTCCCACAGCGGTACTGCGCCAAGGCTTTTCAACTGCTCTGCAACGATAATTGGATAATTATACAAGTCCCTTGATTCAATATCGGCATTCACGTTTTGAATCAGCATCGGTTTTCCAGTCTTAAATACCATTCCCGCGATGCCTTTGCCGGAATGTAAAACGATACGCTTGTACCTCTCGTTTATATTTCCCGAGGCATACTGCCAGGTCAAAACAAATCGGTCTTCAGCCGGCTGCACCAACGCCATGGACACGAAATCGAATTGAAACCGGGCTCGAAGCTTATCCATTTCACTTTGGTAATTAAAGATCGGCTGATTCTTCATTTCCATTACTCCTCTGACGTAGAAAAGAAGGCCCAACAGCCTTCTTCCGCTCTACGATTCAAATTTACGGTGCTTTCTATACAGAATATATCTTCTCCCCACATAATTCAACGGAACACTCCACACATGCACCAATCGGGTAAACGGCCATAAGCCAAAAATGCCGAATCCGGCCAGAATATGAATTTTAAACGACAGCGGCACGTTCACCATCAACGAAGCATCCGGACGGAGCATAAACAATCCACGGAACCACACGGAGACCGTTTCCCGATAATTGAATTCCGGCTGCACCGCGTTCGTGACCAGCGTGCTGTACATCCCCATAAATACGATAAACAGCAGAAGGACATTAACCAGCATATCCGAAGCGGTGCTGAGTTTTCGGACATTACGAATGGTGAACCGCCTGGCGGTTAACAATACCATGCCTCCCAGCGTTAGAAAGCCAAATGCGCTTCCAATATACACCGCCCCGATATGATACATATGGTCGCTGATCCCCAGTGACTCCATCCAGGATTGAGGGATAGCTAAGCCTGCAACATGCCCTCCGATAACAGGAATGATGCCTAAATGAAACATGAGACTGCCCAGCTTGAGATGTTTCTTCTCGATAAACTCGCTGGATTTGGCCGTCCAGTTAAACTGGTCCGTACGGTAACGGTAAATATGACCGACAATAAACACGGCAAGGCAGATATAGGGGAAAATGACCCACAGAAACTGATTAATCATGCTCATGAGCCGCCTCCTCCTGATTGAAACATGCTTTGAACGTCGCGCGAAGGCCTTGAATGAGATAAAGATACGGACTCTTATATTTCTCCAAAGCTTTCAGCAGATGATAGGTGCCGTCCTCCATGACAGCCAGCATCAAATCCAGGCTCTCTCCAGCTTCCTTCTCGCGCCCCTGCCAATTCGCTGCATATAGAAACTCGCACATCAGCGGGAGATAATCCGATAGTTCCGAGCCCGCGATGCCCAGACCAAACATCTCATACGTCTCTTTAAGTTTGGCGAGCATCTGGCCACGTTCCCTGCCGTCCTCAAATTTATAATAGGTCATATACAATGTGGATTTCGCCTGAAAGTCGAAGGTCTGGACGTACAGCTCTTCAATCTCTTCCATGCTGTATTCATGCATGGTCGTCCAGTACGTTCTGATGGATTCATAGGCCGGGTCAGAGGAGTCAAGCGACTCCTCCATAACCGACGGGTGGAAATCCAGCTTTTCCGGATACGTGAGCTGCTGAGCGAAAAAACCGAAAACATGTTTATAATCATGCAGCTTTCCGAGATTAATCACGCCAGATCCCCCGTAGAAGTTTTCTTCGTACAGCTCTTTGCCCGTTTTGCCCTGCAGTCCTTCCGGTCCGCAACCGCCGCAGCTTGCGCTAAAACCTTCGGAACCCTGCGAACGGTAAACATCCATATGGCTTTCCTTATGCGAAGTCGGGACAACAAACCGGTCATCGTATTTCGCGATGGCAAGCAGACGGTACATCTGCTTCATTTGGTAGGCGGTCAAGCCAACCCGTGCTAACCGTGTCTCATCAAACTCAGCCCCCGACGATTGCGCGCGCATATAAGAACGCATCATCGCCATTTTTTGCAGGGCATCCTTCACCGTCACCGTGTCCCCTGCCGTGAGCAGATTCGCGAGATATTGAATCGGTGTGCGCATCTCCTCAATTGCCGGGAAAATCATGTCCGGATTCTCGATCGAATCTCTGCCTTCAAAATAGTTCATGATTGGACTGAGCGGCGGTACGTACCAAACCATCGGCAGCGTCCGGTACTCCGGGTGGAGCGGAAAGGCCAGCTTGTATTCAATGGCTAGTTTATAGACAGGCGAATTTTGGGCAGCTTCGATCCATTCTTCGGTTAATCCGTCCTTCCGCGCCTGCTCGATCACTGCCGGATCATGCGGATCCAGGAACAGATCGCACTGGGCCTGATAAAGATCCTTCTCGTCCGGCGTGGATGCTGCCTCCTGTACCTTGTCGGCATCGTACAGCAGCACGCCCAAATACCGGATACGTCCTGTACAGGTTTCGGAGCATACCGTAGGCAGACCGGCTTCAATTCTCGGGAAACAGAAGGTGCATTTCTCGGCCTTGTTCGTTTTCCAGTTGAAATACACCTTTTTGTACGGACAGCCGGTCATGCAGTATCGCCAGCCGCGGCAGGCTTCCTGGTCCACCAAGACGATGCCGTCTTCATCCCGCTTGTACATCGCACCGGAAGGACAGGACGCTACGCAGCTCGGGTTTAAGCAATGCTCGCACAGGCGGGGCAAATACATCATGAACGCCTGCTCGAAGTTGAATTTAATCTCTTCCTCGATTTTTTCGATATTCGGATCCTTCGGGCCGGTGACATGGGCTCCCGCCAGATCGTCTTCCCAGTTCGGACCCCATTCCAGATTCATCGTCTCGCCGGTTACTGCCGATTTCGGACGGGCCACCGGCTGATGCTTCTTCTCCCCGGCATTCGTCAGATGCTCATAGTTATACGTCCACGGCTCATAGTAATCTTTCATTTCCGGCATATCCGGATTGTAGAAAATTTTGCCGAGCGCGATTTTGGACAGCTTGCTGCCGGATTTCAGCTGCAGCTTGCCTTTTTTCAGCGTCCAGCCTCCCTTGTATTTCTCCTGGTCTTCCCAGCGGATCGGATAGCCTATGCCCGGCTTCGTTTCCACGTTGTTGAACCACATGTATTCCGCGCCCGGACGGTTGGTCCAGGTGCTCTTGCAGGTGACGCTGCACGTATGGCAGCCAATGCATTTATCCAAATTCATGACCATGGCGACTTGTGCCTTAATCTTCAAGCCAATCCACCTCTTTCATTTTGCGGACAGCCACGTACACATCCCGCTGGTTGCCGATCGGTCCGTAGTAGTTAAAACCATAGCTGAGCTGGGCATAGCCCCCGACCATCTGGGTCGGCTTTACATGGATTCTCGTCGGCGCGTTGTGGCTGCCGCCGCGATCCTTCGTAATCTCCGAGCCCGGCACGTTGATGTGTTTATCCTGCGCATGATACATGTACATCGTGCCTTTCGGCATCCGGTGGCTGACAACGGCGCGGGCGGTGACAACGCCGTTGCGGTTGTATACTTCCAGCCAATCATTGTCCTGAATGTCGTTCGCCGCTGCGTCATCATTGTTAATCCATACCGTCGGGCCTCCGCGGAACAGCGTCAGCATGTGCAGATTATCCTGGTAGGTGCTGTGAATGTTCCATTTGCCATGCGGCGTCAGATATCGGAGCACGAGTGTATCCTTTCCCCCGGTAATCTGCTTGTCGCGCGGCCCGAATACCATTGGCGGAAGGGTCGGTTTATACACCGGCAGCGCTTCGCCGAACTGCAGGAAAATTTCGTGGTCGATATAAAAATGCTGTCTGCCGGTCAGCGTGCGGAAAGGTACGAGCCGTTCAATATTCGTCGTGAACGGGGAGTATCGTCTTCCCATTTTGTTCGATCCGCTGAATACGGGCGTCGGAATGACTTCCCGCGGCTGCGCCGTAATGCTCTGGAACGTGATGCGCTCTGCAGCGCGGTCCGCGGAAATGTCTTTTAGCTGCACGCCGGTGTCCTGCTCCGCCGATTCCCAGGCTCGCTGCGATACCTTGCCATTCGTGGCCGAAGACAGATTCAAAATGGCGTCCGCCGCATTTCTTGCCGTATGAAGTTTGGGCAGGCCGTTTTTGATGGTGTCGTCGTAATACGTTCCGTTCAAACGCTTCAGCTCTTCATACTCTTCGGCGACCGAGAAGCTGACGCCGTGCGCTCCGACTTTGCCTGTAGCCAGGTTCGGACCGAGCGTAATATATTTGTCGTGAATTTTCGTATAGTCCCGCTCAACCACCGTCAGATTGGGCATTGTTTTGCCAGGTACGGCCTCAATTTCACCCTTGCGCCAATCCTTCACCTCACCGTATGGCTGGGCGATCTCGCTTATGGAGTCATGAGAGAGCGGAGTGGTGACCAGGTCCTTATATATTCCCGGAAGATGGGTCTTTGCCATGTCGGAGAAGACCTCGGCAATCGTTCTGTATATATCCCAGTCCGACCGTGATTCCCAGAGCGGATCTACTGCCGGGTTAAACGGATGCACGAAAGGATGCATATCGGTTGAAGACAAGTCCGTTTTTTCATACCAGGTCGCTGCAGGAAGGACTACATCTGCGTACATCGGCGTTGATGTCATCCGGAAGTCCAGCGCAACAAGCAGGTCCAGCTTGCCTTCGACTTCTTCGCGCCACACCATTTCTTCCGGTTTATCCTCTTCATTCGGCGTCGAGAGCAAGCTGTCCGAGGCGCCCAATAAATGCTTCATGAAGTATTCCTGACCCTTGGCCGAGCTTGAGATCAGATTCGAGCGCCATACGAACAAGGATCTTGGGAAGTTTTCAGGCGCATCGGGATCTTCGGCCGCAAACTTGGTATCTCCAGAGACGATTTGCGCAAGCGTATGCTTCACAATGTCCTCATGGGTGGTTTTCCCCAGCTGTGCTGCCTCCTCCGCAAACTTCAAGCTGTTTTTGTTAAACTGCGGGTAAGATGGAAGCCACCCAAGTCTCGCGGCAAGCACGTTGTAATCCGCCGGGTGCTGGTAACGGATTTCCCCGCACGTTGGCGATTTCAGCGAATCGGCCCCCATTTCTTCGTACTTCCATTGGTCGGTCGCAAAATAAAAGAACGAGGTCGCATTTTGCTGACGCGGCGGTCCCTGCCAATCTTTCGCGAAGGCGACCGTGGACCAGCCCTCGATCGGGCGGCATTTTTCCTGGCCGACGTAATGCGCCCAGCCGCCGCCGTTTACGCCTTGAGACGCCGTTAGAATGACCAGATTCAAAATGGAACGGTAGATCGTGTCACTGTTAAACCAGTGGTTAATCCCGGCGCCCATGATGATCATCGAGCGTCCCCCGGTCTCCAGCGAATTCTGCGCAAACTCCCGGGCAATCTGGACGACGACCGATGGTTTCACACCCGTGATTTTTTCCTGCCAGGCCGGGGTATAGAAGGAATCCGCATCCTTGTATTCGTCTACACCCAGCCCGCTGTCTGCCCGCCCTATTCCATATTGGCTCAACATCAGATCGTATACCGTTGCCGCCAGACGCTCCGTTCCATCCGCCAGCTGAATGGTCTTCGCCGGAATTAGGCGTTTGAAGGTACCGTTAGCGTTGTTGTCAAAGAACGGGAAGGAAATCGTCTGCCACTCCCCACCCTGAGACTCCACGGACAGCGCCGGCGCAATGACCGAGCCGTCCTCGCGCTCCAGGATCAGGTTCCATTTCTTATCCTGCTCCCAGCGCTGTCCCATTGTGCCGTTCGGAACCGTGATTTCATTGGTATTCTCGTCGATGATCACCGGCTTCCACTCGGCATGCTGAGAGGCATCGCCCAGATCGCTTGCCCGCAGGAAGCGTCCCGCCTTGTAGCCCCCCTCAAACTCATCCAATAGAATCAGGAAAGGCATATCCGTATATTGTTTCGCATAATTCAGGAACATCGGCTCCTGGCGCTCATGATAGAATTCTTTTAAAATGACATGCGTCATGGCCTGCGCAATGGCCGCATCCGTTCCGGGATTCGGAGCCAGCCAGTTATCGGCAAATTTGACGTTCTCGGCATAGTCCGGCGCGACCGACACAACCTTGGTGCCTTTATATCGCACTTCCGTCATGAAGTGGGCATCCGGCGTCCGCGTTAACGGTACGTTTGAGCCCCACATGATCAGGTAACCGGCATTGTACCAATCGCTGGATTCCGGCACGTCGGTCTGCTCTCCCCAGATTTGTGGAGATGCCGGCGGCAAGTCCGCATACCAGTCATAGAAGCTGAGCATTTCGCCGCCGAGCAGAGAAATGAATCTGGCACCTGAAGCATAGCTGATCATCGACATGGCCGGAATCGGGGTGAAACCGGCAATGCGGTCCGGCCCGTATTTGCGGATCGTATAAATGAGCTGCGCGGAGATCAGCTTCGTGGCCTCCTGCCAGGACACACGGACATGACCGCCTTTACCCCGTGCTTGTTTATAGGACTTCGATTTCTCCGGATCTTCGACGATGCTGGCCCAAGCGGCGATCGGATCGCTGTGTTGGCTTAAGGCCTCTTTCCACATATGCCATAGCCGGCCGCGCATATAAGGGTATTTCACTCGCAGCGGACTGTATTCATACCAGGAAAATGAAGCTCCGCGCGGGCATCCGCGCGGTTCGAATTCCGGCATATCCGGCCCGCAGGAAGGATAATCAATCTGCTGGTTTTCCCAAGTGATGATCCCGTTCTTCACAAAAACCTTCCAGCTGCAGGAGCCTGTACAGTTCACGCCATGCGTTGTCCGCACCACTTTGTCATGCGACCAGCGCTTGCGGTACATATCCTCCCATTCCCTGCTTTTCTCCTCCAGAACGGACCAATTGTCAGAATAGCTTTCCATCCTCTTGAAGAACTTCAGCCCCGACTTTCGTTTCATAGGACAGTTCAACTCCTTCTGCTTGAATGACAATGATTGGGGAATCAATGTGCCGTCCTTCGTATAGCTTTATTATGGGTGGCTTCTTCCCCGGTTCCTATTAGGGAAACACCTATATTCCTAAGAGAATTCCCTTGTTGATGGCTTGTCGCCCGAAAAACCCCTTCGAAAGGAACGATTCGTGCACGGAGCGCTTTTTGAACAAAAAAAAAGAATGTCCCATAAGACCTGAAGATCTCATGGGACATCCCTAATGCAATCATTATGAATCTGGTCGACGAACATAAGAATAACGTCGATCGACGTACTTTTCAGACAGACCGCGGTGAGGGGTTGATGATCATTCCCCGACCTTTACCGGTACTCCCGTTTCGGCTGACCGCAAAGCCGCATAGGTAACTTCCATCGTTTTGACGGCATCCTCATAGGTCGATAAGATTCCGGAAGCATCGCCTGTGCGCAGCGCATGGATGAAAGCTTCACTCTCTCGAAGATAAGGATTAGCTGCATTGCGGATTTCCGTTATTCTTCCTTTTTCCTTGACGATGAGTTTATCGGGTTGAATGTCAATGACTCCTTGCTCCGTATAGATGGCCAAGCCTACCTTATCCGATTCCGGCAGCATGCAGGTGTTGGAGATCGTTGCCACCGCCCCGCTCCTTAATTTCAGCGTCGCGGTACCCACGTCGTGTACCGTTACTCCCTCATGAATGTCCTGCATGGCTCTATGGGCGAACGCCGCATACACTTCATCCACTTCTCCCAGCAGGCAGCGAAGCAGGTCAACCATATGGGTGGTTTGCTCGATAAATTGCCCTCCGGAGCCTTCCTGCTGTCTCCACCAGTATACCTGCGGCATGTCTCCCATCCAGTAGCCAAGTGCCATCCCGATCTTCCGGCTATCCAGCATCTCGGCAGCCTTCATGGCTGCATCCGTATAACGAAAATGATACCCGGCCGATGTCAATAATCCAGCCTTCTTCACCCCATGCAGAATCTGTTTGGGTGTAGCCAGGTTTGTCCCAAGCGGCTTTTCTACCAGAAATGGAATACCCCTCTGCACAAGCTGGGATTCGATATCGCCATGCGCAAACGGCGGAACGCAGATATAAACCGCATCAGGCTTGGTTTTATCCAGCATTTGCTCAACATCACTATATGCCCTGGCCGTGGCGTAGTTCTTTACCGCTGCTTCCGCTTTCTCTTGGCTCGTCCCGACAAAAGCCGCAACATTCACTCCATCCATATTGGACAGAATATCCGCATGTACTTTGCTAAACCAGCCTGTGCCGATCATTCCTATGTTTAATGCCATGTAATCCTAAGACCTCCCTTATCGATTAGTGATGCTGTCCTTTCTTCTCATCCATTCATAAACCATCCTGAAGTGAACACAGCTCGCATCTGAAAGTAAGCAATGATCACAATTTCCGTTGAGCTGATGTCTCCAGAATACATCAAATGGACCCAGGTTCCAATGATCATCATGAATAAAACATAATACCGGGACAGTCTGGCAAGCATCATGTTTCGTCGGCTTCACCCGCAAGTCCTTTATCGGAATAAAAAAGGCCGCTCCCCGGTCATCATTCCAGGTTACGGCCTCTACAATTATCTAAACATCATCCATATCACAATAAACGCAATTAACGAAACAAGATAAATGATGAGCAGCTTCGTGAGATTGGTTTTTGTTTTCCGCTCATAGTTCGGGTTTGCCTTCTTATTCTCCTGAGATAATCCTACAAGAAGCGTGGAAACTCCTCCAATTAATGCCAGTGCGATGACGATAATATACATAACCAACCACAAACAACCCCATTCGATTATTCATTATATACATTCTATTATAGAACCTGAGGCATCAGGATCAACCGTAATAATCATTCATTTGTCATTTCTGCCTCATTATAATGAACAATCGACTAATGCACACCATCCAATTGCGCGACAGTTGTGACCATCCAATTGGATGGTCCTTCACCCTCCATTAGGGCTTGCCTCCATTGCACGCCACCCATTGATGCATCCGCTCCAGTGCTTCTTCGGCTTCAGGCATCGGAAACAGAGGCCACACATGCATCATGTTCTCGTATTCCCAATACTCGGCATTAACGCCTTCTCGGACCAGTTTATCGCGCAGCAAACGAGCGTCCGGCAGCAAGGAGTCATCGGTTCCGACAAGGATGACCGTGCGGGGAAGGCCTCCCATCTCGCCGAACAAAGGACTGACCGCTGGGTCGTCCACAGGAAGGCTTCCTGCATACATCCTACCGACCTCTCCGAGTCCGGCCGGCTGTAGAAAGACGTCACGCTGCGGTATAGCGAGTGCGGCAATCTGGGGGTTGTCCGTGGCTGCATCCGCCCATGGCGAGAGCAGAATTAATCCCTTTGGGACAAGCGGCGTTCCTTTTACCGATTGGGCCATATCGAGAGCCAGCGCTCCACCTGCCGAATCACCCATTAGAAATACCGGACTCCCCGTCTGGGCGCAGATGTACTTGTAAAATTCGCGCATCAGCCCCGTCAGCTTCTTCGCATCTATAGCCGGGACGGTGGGATAATTCGGTATGATGACGGTGAATCCGGTTCGCTTCGTCCACTGTTTGGCAAAAGCAAAATGGGGTGGAAGAATCTCTTCGATATAAGCTCCGCCGTGCACATAAACGATGGTCCCCTGTTCCATCGCGCCATGCGATATATAATAATTCATACTCAAGCCGGATCCGCTGTGAAAACAACGGGTTTCCAATCCTTCCTGTTCCTCTGAAAGTGCAGGATACGGAGGCAAGGTTTCGATATATTGCCGAATCGTTCCGGCATTTTCCCATTTATGATGAAATCCCTCTGCGGTCAACCGTTCTTTAATAGCAACACTTTCTTTGCTTCGCATATGGTTGTATCCCCTTTGCTGGACGTGATCAATATTTCGCAGGTTCGTGTGTCCACCTTCAATATATCAATACACGCAGCATGCCCGCTGTGGCAATTGATACAGAGGACCGGCATATAAAAGAGACCTCACCGGTAACGACATTCAGGTGAAGTCTCTTTATCGCTATTCCAGTTCCTTGATTCGACCAAAACCCGCACATATTCCTACACTTCAGCTTCAATAGGCGGGTCGACATGGATGTCGCTATCCGGTTCCGTCCTCACCCAATGCGTGAATGTTACGTTCAGTCCGGTACGGGTCGGCGAGCAAACAAAAGGTCCGGCCTGACATTCTGTCCCGGTAGGGAATGGGGCAACGCGGACGGTTCGCCAAGGATGCTTGCCGGTTCTTGCCCTGATGATGACTGCATCATTCAGCCTCGAGGCACGGATCGTGACACGCTCGCCAACCCACTCCGGCACCGGCGCGAGCGACCAATCCGAATATCCATCGGTGACGACAGTGGCAAGCTGCGGGATTCCGTCATTAATCTCGATCCCTGCTTTGATCCACTGTCCCGGAGCGTTCATAAGCATAATCCCAGCCTGGTCGTAAAGTTCTGTAAAGGAATCCAATTCAAAAGTGACCTCCATGGCCGCATCGTGATCCCACGAGGTAAGCAGTGAATGCCCGCTGTCGCGTTGAAATCCGTACAAGGTTTTCTCCCAATAATCACTGCCTTCTCTCGACTCTACCTTCAGATGGTACCCTTCTTTTGTCACCGATACCGGTTCGGTTGTCCATTCGCCCGCATCCCATTCCATGATGCTTCTCGTCATTCGATCACGACTCCTTATATTAGTAACCGATCCGCACTGTGCTGCAGAAGCAGACAGAAGGAACGGTTATGTCCGATAAAAAACGATGACACGTCATAGCGTTGACGGGCAGGCTCATAGGTAATCAGCGCTCGATGTCTCATGTTTCCCATCAGAATGTTCGCGAACTTCTCCGCAGGACCACTCGCGAAAAACGTCAGGTAGGCATACAGGGAATGATCAACGGGTTCATCCAGCGGGCTTACGCCGGCGCAGGAAAACTCGGTCTCCAATCCCGCCTTTTGCAGCTGGATCAATATCGGATATAACTGCTCATCGACAGAAGTATCGCCGAATAACCGTGTCCGTTTGGGCTGTTTGCGCACCTTGGGTCTGTTGATCCATTCGTTAAGCTCCTGCCTTCTCCGCCTCCACTGTTCCGGGGTATGTGTGCTCAGGAGCAGCTCACCGCTGGAATCATGTCGTTCCTGGTTCATCCCATCCATCCCCCTCGTTCACATCGCTGCATTCTGTTATTTTAGTGTAATCCCATTTCGCTTGAAGTCAAATAAGCCGGATGATAGGTCCGGCTTACGTTGTATTCGCTATCTGGTTTCCCGATGAAGCGTCACCCGCTTCAAGCGTGGACAATATTTGCGCAATTCCATTCGCTCCGGGTGATTTCTTTTATTTTTAGTCGTTGTATAGTTACGGTCGCCGGTTTCCGTACATGCCAAAGTTACCGTCACTCGCATATTCAACACCTCCTATTCTCGTGTTTCATAATCGTAATTATTACGATTAATTAAATCATACTTTATTCCTGTTTTTAAGTTTTGTCAAGAAACTGCAGCGATTCCCCCCTATCCCGGCAGGGTTATGGTGACCTATCCGATTTACAATCGATATAACCTCCATGTTCTACCGGTGTACTGGATATTTGTCATCGTAATGATGAAATTATGAAAACCCTTCATTTAAGCATAGTGATATGATTAACATTACAGACAGAAACAGCTGAATATGTTCATGAAAGGATGAGGAAGGTGTGGAAGCCGGATCGCAACAGCACACAACCTCTATATCAGCAAATTGCTGATGCTTTGGAGCAAAGAATATCTTACGGTGAGTTTCCTCCAGGCAGCTTACTCCCCTCCGAGCGAAAACTGGCGGAGCAAATCGGAGTTAATCGAAGCACCGTGGTTCTGGCTTACTCGGAGCTTCGGGCGCTTGGAATCATAGAGAGCCGTTCCGGGAGCGGTACGCGGGTCAGCAGTTCCAAGTGGGGCGCCACGCCGAAGCATACGCCGAACTGGCGCCGTTACGCTGAGGGAGGAAATTTTCTGCCTAACCCCCCTTTTCTCCGCCGGATTCGGGAAGCGTTGGCGCATGATCCTTCTTTGATTGATTTTGCCAGCGGGGAGCTCGCCGGGGATTTGGCACCGATCCAAGAAATGAATACGTTGATGAGCCAGAAACCCAGTCTGTCCTATTTCGGTTATGACAATCCACAAGGATATGGTCCACTCAGACAAGCATTGGTTACCTATCTCAAAAAGTATCGCGGGATTCATACTACCGAATCGTCCATACTGATTACGTCAGGATCCCAGCAATCGCTGTATCTCATTACACAGTGCTTGCTGTCACCTGGTGACGCTGTGGCCATCGAGGATCCATCCTATTGTTATTCGCTGCCGATGTTTCAATCCGCAGGGCTCCGATTGTTCAGGCTCCCTGTCGATGAACGAGGGGTACAACCGGACGACATCCGCTCCCTTTACAAGAAACACCGGATCAAGATGATATTCATTAATCCGAATTTCCAGAATCCCACGGGCACCATTATGGACCATGAGAGAAGATCCCAGCTGCTTGATATGGCTAGTAAGCTGGGGCTACCGATCGTTGAGGATGATCCCTTCAGTTTAACGGCCTATCAGTGTTCTCCGCCTGTCCCCTTGAAATCGGTGGATTCCGTCGGCTCGGTATTGTACATCGGGTCTTTCTCAAAAATAGCCGCATCCGGCCTCCGCGTAGGCTGGATGGTCGCCCCGAATTCCGTGGTGGAGCGGCTTGCGGACGCCAGGCAGCAGATGGATTTCGGATTGAGCGTGGTGCCTCAAAGCTTGGCCGGACAGTTCCTCAATTCTTCCTATTTTGCTCCGCACCTGGACAGGCTAAGAGCAAGCCTGTTGTACAAGCGGGATTTACTGATCGAGGCCCTTCAGAAAGAACTTCAAGGCCTGGTCCATTTCCATGTGCCCGAGGGCGGCCTGCATCTCTGGTGCAAAATCGTTCCGGACGTGAATGACAGCAAGCTGCTGGAGACTTCCATTCAAAAAGGCGTAATTTTTGCGCCAGGCAGCGTGTACGGTTCCGCTTCCGGTTATGTGAGATTTACTTATGCCCGTGCCAGAGCCGAGGATATCCCATCCGGAATAACGAGGTTCGCGGAAGCTCTGCGCGCCACGATTCAATAGGCAGAACCGGCTGCTCTCTCCAGCCTGTGCTTTGTGGTAGCCACGGCGGCTATCAGTACCTGAACCTTGGATGAATCATAAAGGAGTTGTTGACAAAAAAGAACGCCCGCGAGTAGGGGCGTTCTTGGTATACCAGGATATCAGTATCTTCTCAAGGAAGCGTCCGGGCCCTGGCACAGTTTTCGTACTATTCCCCGGTTTCCGCAAATTGTTGAATACGCTCGCCGATTTGATCGCGTACGCGCTGGAAAACAGCCCATTTTTCTTCGTCGGTCCCCTGTGCCTTGGCTGGATCATCAAAGCCCCAATGCTCTCGGCGAACATGCGGAGGCGTCATCGGACAACGATCGGCTGCATCGCCGCACAAGGTGACCACCAGGTTGGCTTGATTTAACAGCTCCGGGTTAATGATATCGGAGGTTTGACTCGAAATATCAATCCCCACCTCATTCATCGCTTTAACCGCATTCGGGTTTAGGCCGTGAGCTTCGATCCCCGCGCTGTAGACGTTCCAATCATTACCCAGATGTTTTTTGGCCCATCCCTCAGCCATTTGGCTGCGGCAGGAATTGCCTGTGCACAAGAAGTATATCGTCTTTTTTGTCATATTGGTCCTCTCCCTTTCTCCCTTATCGCTTCAATCAAAGTATGGTTAACCAAATATATAAACCTAAGAGGGTTATAAACAATGTCGGAATAGTCAATATAATTCCGGTCTTAAAGTAGGTCCCCCAGCTGATCTTCACGCCTTTGGTCGAAAGGACATGCAGCCACAGCAGGGTTGCCAGCGAACCGATCGGCGTGATTTTGGGACCCAGATCGGAACCGATGACATTCGCATAAATTAACGCCTCACGGATGGCGCCCGAAGTGTTTGTCGCATCGATTGCTAACGCATCAATCATCACCGTCGGCAGATTGTTCATGATGGAAGAAATGATTGCAGCAATGAAGCCCATGCCCATGGTTGCGGCAAATATCCCTTGGTCGGCGATCTGCTGTATCACACTTGCCAGAAAATCAGTAAGACCGGCATTTCGCAAGCCATAGACCACGACATACATGCCGATCGAGAAAAAGACAATCGCCCATGGTGCGCCTCTGAGCACTTCCTTGGTCGGCACAGCCTGACTTTTTCTCGCCATCAGCAGAAAGAGTATCGCAATAACTCCAGCCACGATCGATACCGGAATCCCCGCAAATTCACACACAAAGTAACCGACCATCAGCATACTCAAAACAATCCAGGACAAGCGGAACATGGCAGGGTCTTGAATTGCCGTTGCCGGCTGCTTGAGCTCGCTCCCGTCAAACTTTTGCGGTATGCTTTTGCGAAAAAACAAGTAAAGCACAAGGACACTCGCCGCTAACGAGAAAAGATTGGGAACCAGCATTCGGCTGGCGTATTCGGTAAACGTAATGCCAAAGTAATCAGCCGATACGATATTCACCAGATTGCTGACCACCAGCGGGAGTGAAGTTGTGTCCGCAATAAAGCCGCTTGCGATGATAAAGGGAAACACCTTCTTCTCGTCGAAATGGAGCGCCCGCACCATGGCAAGCACAATCGGCGTTAAGATCAGAGCCGCACCGTCATTTGCAAAAAATGCGGAGACAACAGCGCCAAGAACAGATACATACACAAACATCCGGATACCGTTGCCTCGAGCGGCATTCGCCATATGCAAGGCAGCCCATTCGAATAAACCGATTTTATCCAGAATCAATGAGATGATAATAATCGCAACAAAGGCGAGCGTAGCATTCCATACGATTCCGGTGACATCCCATACATCCTGAAAGTCAACGACGCCAGCGAGCAGTGCCAGCACCGCACCTCCGCAAGCCGACCATCCGATGGATAGATGTTTAGGCTGCCAAATGACAAAAACCAAAGTAATTAAAAAAATGATGCTGGCCAAAACAACAGAAACCAATGTATAAACCCTCCAATAACGTAATGACCTTGAATACAGTTATGCTTCTTCTCTTGATCAATATATAACTATATCCTTATATAATGAACATCGACTATCTCTACCCCTCGAACCTCATTCATATTTCAGACGGATTATCGGTTAATCACAGGAACAGTTTATGCTCTTATTTAGCGATGACAGAATTTCTTGCGCGCTTGGCATCTCATGCAACACCGCTTGAATATATGGCTTATCCTCAACATGCAAGGAATAATAAACCCATTGACCTCGTCTGGCTTCACTTACGATGCCTTGGGACTTAAGCTTTCTTAAATGCTGGCTGATTGCGGGCTGTGACATGTCGAATATTTCCACAAACTCGCAAACGCACCATTCTCTTTCCTTGAGGAGCGTCAACATGGTAAGCCTTGTTTTATCCCCAAGCAATTTGAGTTTCTCGGCCATTTCGTTCATATGCTCCATTAAGTTTCACCCCTTTAATGAGAAAAATAATATTCAACATACCGCATCCATATAACTTAATGCTTATATACTAATGGAAAGTGTTCCTGATTACAAGTATGCAGATATGTGCCGAACTCAGCTCCGAATCATAATAAAGATGACCCCTGATGAATTCAGAGGTCATCCCATCGGCTGCTTGATCCCGGAGAGACCTGCCATGCCGATGGCTTGTACATTATGCCGATATCACACCCGCAATCGTCCGGTTACGTCCTTCGTCCTTCGCCCGGTATAACGCCATATCCGCTGCCTGGAATACATCCTCTCGGCTGCCATGTTCAGGATACAAGGAGACGCCGATCGATACGGTAAGTGTTAGCGAATAAGGCGTTTTGGAATTCTGAATCGCATTGCGAATTCGCTCAGCCAAACGATAGGCTTCATCCATACTATGCTTCCGAAGAAGAATGACAAACTCCTCCCCGCCGAAACGAGAGCAGACCGCACCCTCTGGAACGCAATCGTTCATGACCGCCGCCACCAGCTTCAGGACCTGGTCGCCGGTTTGATGGCCATATGTATCGTTTACGCTTTTAAAATGGTCAATGTCCAGCATTAAAACAGCATATGGATCCCTAAGCGCTTCCCATGAATCAAGGCAGCGTTCCAGCTCTCGGCGATTGGACAGCCCCGTCAATGGATCCGTGATGGCTTCCTGCTGTAACGAAAGGGTCTGCTTGGCCAGCGATTCGGCAGCCACCCCCATGATCCGGTTCAATTGATCGGCTTCCCGATTCCAATGCGGCCGGAATTCCTGAGAAGACACCGTTTGTCCCGCTGCTACCATTTTCGTTAATTTATACAGCCGGGTAAACGGAGCGGCAATTCTTGCAGCCGTATAGGCGGCTATGACCAGCATAAGCACGATCGGAAAAAGCATGCTTCTCAGTTGGTCTTCCAAGTTGCGGTCGACATCGGCCAGAATGGAACTTACCGACGTCTGCATGACAATCCCCCAGCCATTCATTGCAACGCTGGCATAACCGGCCAAATAATCGTCACCATCCGTATTCATGACACGCTGCATGCCGCTCTCGCCGCTCATGAGCCGCTTTACCACGCCGTTAGAGCTTACGTCCTCCCCTACCCGGCTTTTATCCAGATGATAGAGCAGCCTCCCGCGGGCATCCACGATATAGGAGTAGGATTCTTCCTCATTCCCCGCACCGGAACCGAAGATCCGATGCAATATATTGTTCTCTTCCAAGTAGATTGTGCCGGCAATCATACCGTGATACTCGCCGGAGCTGTCAAAAATCGGCTCGCTCGCAAGAACAATCCAGCGTCCGGCAGGCGTTCTATACGGTGCAGATATATAGGACTTTCTCTCCTGTAGCGCCTCCGTAGTCCCCTCCGTTTTTAATCGGGCCTGATTCAAATTATTCCCCACAGGAGAAACCACGCGAATGGTACCCGCTTGATCGGCCCAAAATACGGAGTTGAAATAAGGGCTGCTCTGCAGCATCAGATCAAAAATGACCTGCAGCTCCTTTTGATCGGATGCCGCGCTGGCCTCAATAGCCGGATTGTTGGCAGAGGCGCGAAGACTTTGGCGCATCCCTGAGAAAATCGCTTCAAGGGTAACCGCCATTTTTTGTGCGGAGGATAAATTAAGCGACATGGTGTTGTTGTATAAGGATCGTTTCTCGTTTTTATACTGGATATAGAACATAATCGACATCGTCATGAGAATGGATAATGAAACCAGCGCAGGCATAACCATGGCTAGACTGATTTTGATGCGTTGTTTAGGTATGTTCATGGAAGCTGTACCCCTACTCTTGATGAAATGATGCCGTATGAGATATACGATCTTTTCATATTACTTCACATACGTTTTCAAGTCCATATACGGAATAAGCGTTTTATGGGTGGGGTTCTGGTGCAATGCGGGATTTTCAACCGATCGTGTTTCTGTGGAGTGCTGGTTAAGAACCGAGGAGTAGTATCCATCAGCTCACCCGGGGAAAGTGTTTGCCCTGCTTGCTCTGGCTTCGATGTTGCTCCAAATAACATAATGTTTCTTCGGCATATCGGAAAGTCACACGATGAAGGGACTGCTCCGGAAATTAATTCGGTACAGCCCCTCCAAATCATGGAAAATCAAATAGACCGAAGCCACGGAGTCAGTGACTTCGATCGATGGGAATTCGAAATGTAACCTCAGCTCCACCCTGCCATTGAAGATTGCGAAGCGTTAAAGTTCCATGATGGAGCTTTGCAACATTGCTGGCAAAGGTCAACCCGATTCCGTAGTGTCCTGTAGCTGTGCGGCTCTTGTCTCCCATGTAAAACAACTGGGTAGCCTGCTCGAGGTCCTCAAGGGTAAAGCCCGGTCCGCTGTCAGTCACACGAAATGACAGGAGTTGGTCTCGCTTGATTAACGTGAGTCCTATCTTCCCTCCATCAGGCGAATAATCCACGGCATTTGTCAAGATATTCATCAATGCTCGATGAAGCAGCGCTTTGTCTATGTAGATCGTCGACTGTTCAATCTTCAATCCTTCCATAACATCGAATTCAAGCTCAATCCTCCGATGTCCGATATAACCCGTAAAGTCCTGAACGAGTTCATCTATAAAATCCTTAAGACAGGTCGGTTTCTTAATGATCGCCATGTCCTGCTCGGCCTTGGACAGTTGAATAAGCATGTTAACATAATGTTCGATCCTATTGCTCGCATTCAAGATATATTCGGTATATCCCGCATGCTCCTCGCTCTGTTCATCAAGATTTAACAGTTCGGCATTTCCTTTAATAATCGTTACCGGAATCTTGATATCATGGGCCAAGGCAGCGATTTGTTCCCGCTTTCGAGTTTCTGTTTTCCACTGCGCTTTCAGTGAGGCCTCTAACGCCTTTGCCATCTCCTGAAGGGAGGTCATGACATCATCGAATTCTTTAATCGGGGACCCCTGCGCTTCCAGACTCAGATCCTGGTTTTGAATGCTTCGGGTCAGCTCCTGTATACGGTCGAATTGGCGTTGAAGTCTCCTCGCGAACACCGAAGTGACAGCCAACACCACACCTATGATCAATACAATGCCCAGCGCGATGGTTGTCACTTCATAATCCGGAAAATGCTCCCTTAAAAACGGTGAGGTAAAGCGCGTACGAACCTTATAATGTAAAACAACGTATGCATCCTCTCTCTCAACGACCCGGTATACCGATTGTCCCTGGTAAGCCGTCCTGTTCTGGATCGCCCGAATGGCCGAGGACATTCCCGCAGCATCCAGTGATCCATCTACCACTTCAAGCGCAGGCTTTTTCAGCACAACGAACGGGATCTCATCGGGAACCAGCTCCCTCTTGAATTGGGGAGTTTCCTGTATCATCGACTCAGCTTCAAGCACGCGTCGTTCATCATAATTAGCGTTTACCACAAGCCCTGAATTAATGGCGAGCTGGTTTAGGAATACGCCTATAAGTACGATTGAAACGAGACACACGGTTAATGAAATGACGTATTTGAGCAGCTCTACACGTAGAGTTGTCTGTTTCAGTCGTTTTGCCATCGGTAGCCCACTCCCCAGACCGTCGAGATCGGAGACACTCCACACGCATTAAATTTACTGCGGATTGACCGTATAAACTCCGTAATCGTAGTAAACAGGGCATCCCCATCGATTCCATATATCTCTTGATGGATTTCTTCCCGGCTGAATACCCGCTCCTTCCGTCTGGCAAGCATTTCGCATATCTTATACTCATTGGGGGTTAACCGAACCTGTTGCTCCCCCACCCACACTTCTTTGGCGTCATAATCAAAAGTAACCCCCGCGACGGTCATCCTCGATACGTTCTTTTCCCGGGATTCCCTCCGCAAATGGGCATTTACCCGCGCACGCAGCTCTTTTACGCCAAACGGTTTTGCAATATAATCATCCCCTCCCGTCATCAAGCCGTTAACCACATCCTCCTCTTGGGATTTGGCTGTAAGAAAGAGAATGGGGCAGCTGACAAACCCCCGAATCCTCCTGCATAGCTCAAAGCCATCCACATAAGGCATCATGACGTCCAAAAGGATCAGATCGTATTCTTGAAAAAATTCTGGATTAATGTCTGTAACTTCCTGAAGGGTTATCACGACATGTTGGTCGCGATGCAAAATATTGGATATTAATGCTAAAATGTCAGAGTCGTCGTCAATCGCCAAGATTTTGGCCATTTCTATCACGTCTTTCCCTATAATAACAGCCTATTCATGCGCTTGCTTGCCTTCCCATCGGCGAAACCAGATCATACTTAAAACCAGACCGGCTAAAGTTAGCAAAGTCGCAAACACAAGCCCCTGCTTTAACTCATCTTGAACATAGTCCACCAATTCCATCGGCAAGGTTCCTTCTTGCAATAGGCCGGTTAACCCACTGAAACGAACTCCCCAGGCCCAAGGGACATACATCCATATCCCATCTCCCAACCCTGTCGCCATAAGTGCCGATAACAGAAGCCCTGCGCCTCCCAATAGAATCGAAGCACCCATTCCAAACATAAAGGCTGAAAAAAGTTGTACGATCCATATCAATAGACTGGAACCTGTAAGCCAAAGCCATCCGTAAAAGTAACTCCACAAAGGAATATCGGTCAAGTGCAATACCCATTTCATCCCTGCTACCCATAGTACTACAGCCAAAAGAATCGAAAAAGCCTCGAATAAAATCAAGAGCAGCAGCTTGCTCGTATATCCTGATAAGCGGGATGCGGAACCACTAAGAAGTACTTGAAAGTGCCCTGCACGTCTTTCTTGGTAAACCATCAAGCCGGTGATCATCCCAAGAAGCAAGGGCAGTGCAACGCCGATGCTCTCCATGTAAAAGGAATACATCTGAAAAGAATCCATCTTTCTACCATGGAAGTAACCCAGAAAAAGCACTGCACATACGACTGGAATCGCAACATGAATCCATAAAATCTTGGTTCTTCGAAGCTTTAACAAATCCGCTCTTAAACATCTCCACAAACTCATACTCCTACTTTACCCTCCCTATTGTTTATGCGCTTTTTTGTGGCTCAAATCGCTGCATCGTCCATAAACATAGGAGTAGGGTCAGCAATATCGACAAACCGATTCCAATCGGAAGAACCTGCAACTCAAGAAGGGGATGTCCTTGTTCAAGCAAGGTTCCATTGGGATGTACCTTGACAACCGGAGACATCAGCCGAATGGACCAACTCCATGGACATGCCCACCATAACGTCCGAGCAGAGAGCAGAATTCCAAACCCCAATGCACACACAATGTTGAATCCCATGGCCAAGGCCGCTCCCCATTTCCGAGCCAGCCATAAACACAAAGGAATTTCCCAAAGCGTTGTGATCCAGAGTACCAAAACAGCCACAAGAGTCCTAACATTAACGATAAGCTCTCCGGATAACAGCATGCCGGCAATGCCCATTACAACAAGATAAACCATCATCGCAGCAAGGGAATAGATAGAAATTACTAACTGCTTCGCAAACCATATTTTTTTCACAGAAACCGGTAGCAGATAGACGCCGGAATAACTCGAAGCTCGCTGTTCCTTTTGATGTGTCAGGCAGCACCATAGCGCAATCGTGAGCGGCAGGAACAGAATGGACCACCAATTGATCGTATTGGATACAAAATACATGGGATTCATGATGAAAGAAAATGCCACATTTGCGAAAGGGACTAGGATAAGCAGCTTCAATGAGAATGTGCGTTTCAGTTTCAGATGTTCTGACCGAAGGAAATCCATCATTGTACTACCCCACCTCTGATCCTATGGGCAGCAACCACGTCCATAAATAACTGCTCCAAATTTTGTCCTGATTGGATCTCTCCCTGATATCCCAAAACGCCTTGGCTGATGATACCGATACGATCGGCGATTTGTTCAACCTCGGACAGTATATGGCTTGAGAGAATCACGGTCATACCTAGACGGGGGAAGGTACGAATAAGCTCCCTAAGTTCATGAATTCCAACCGGGTCCAAGCCGTTGGTAGGCTCATCCAGGATAAGCAACCGGGGACGATTCAGAAGGGCAATCGCTATACCTAGCCGCTGTTTCATCCCCATAGAAAATTGGCTTGCCGTTTTTTTGCCGGTATACTGAAGATCTACAATATTTAAAACTTCCTTGATCCGAGAGTCCGGCAGTCCGAGCAGCAGACTCCGAACCTTCAAATTTTCGAAAGCTGTTAAATTTTCATAAATGGGTGGGGATTCGATCAGCGCTCCGATTTGGCCAAGGTCCCGCCGACTCCAGATATGACCATCAAACCAAATGCTGCCGGATGTCGGCGTAATGATGCCGGTCAGCATCTTAAGTGTGGTGGACTTTCCGGCTCCATTAGGGCCGAGCAATCCATATATGGAATTTTCAGGCACCTGCAACGACAGCTCTTTTACGACTTTTTCCTTACCAAAGCTTTTTGAGACCTTCTTCATTTCTAACAATTGACCCTTCAACAATCATTCATCCTTTCATAATAAATGTTTCAAAGATGCGATAATCCCTAATCCCCCTGCACCATCTTGGCTTGAAAAAGCTTTTTGTTGAGCTCAATGATAATCAGGTCGAAACTGCCTTCAGGCTGCCGTTTGTATCGATAGGCGGAACCGTAGGTCAAAGGCTGTTTCTCTCGAATGTCTTTCGGATTGTAGTAAACATATGGCTTCTTTAGCTCCTCTTCTGTCCACCTCTTCCCCTCTTGATCCACATAATGCGTCTGCCCAATGAACCCTAGATACTCTCCCTTGGACTTCGGATTGACTTCATCCTTTAGTTCATACAGTCTTCCGCCAAAAACAACTCTGTCCAACTGGCCATCATCGATGAGCTGCTCAATGGTATATGGAGTATCCTCCTCGAGATCCAATGTAAAATGGGCGGTTTTTTCTGTTTCATCTATCACCTTTTGTGTGAAATCTTTCAGGCTCCCGCATCCTGTTAATAGAATAAATATGCTGAACGTCAAGACGAGCCAACGCTTGAAAGACTTCCCCATAAATCAAACTCCTTTCGTAAATCCATCTCATTTGTGGCTACGTTTGACTATAAGCGGTAATTATCAGAAAACTATCAAGAAGAAAAAAAAGCTTACAGCATATCTGGTGAAACTACCTAAAGTTCCTTTGTCTGAATTCGTATTTTGTCATACTCTGTATTTATCAGTTGCATAACAAACATATGTTTGTATATGATGGTGAGGATGAACGTCTCCACTGCAAACCTAGGAAGAGCTGCTGTCTGCAAGGACTGCGTCATTCTACCGCTTTTGCTTGATGCGCGGGAACGGGATATCCGCAGTTGGAGAAGCAGGGCGAGAAGCACAAGCGGTCACCCCCGCAATGGATTTAAGAGAGGATCAGAGCACGGCTCGAAACAAGGAAAAGGTACAACTGCAAGTATACGGGGACTAAGCAAATTACGAGGTAAACGAAGTTAAGGGAATGTATGCGCATTCATACTCTTTTGATAAAGGACGGGATCTCACATGAACGACAATATGCACGTTGAAGAAGAAATGAAACCAAACGGACTATTGAACACAAACTCGGATCAGCTCCTGCAGTCGCTGCTCTGGAACAGACACGATCTCCCCTCTCTGGAGCATGGTCGGCTCTATCGACATCATCACCGATTTACGCTCACCGGAATGGTCGTAGCCAGCCTGGAAGGCCGGCCGCTTCACTGCTCCTATGAGGTTGAAACCACCCGCAGTTGGCAGACCCGGAAGGTAAAGATTAAGCTCTCAATCGGCACGGAAGTTCAGTCCCTTCACCTGGAGCGGGATAATGACGGCCGCTGGTGGGACGGCGATACCGAGCTCACCGCATTTGCCGGCGTGACCGACATTGACCTCGGAATTACCCCCTCCACCAATTCCTTGCCGATCCGACGCTTGAAGCTGAGGCCTGGAGAGAGCGCGTCCATGACGGCCGTTTGGATTCAGTTCCCGAGTCTAACCATTGCCCCCCTTCCCCAGCAATATACGCGTACGGGCGAGTATACCTATCGTTATGAGAGTAACGATGGAGCCTATCAAGCGGATTTGGAGGTTGACGAGCACGGCCTCGTCACGAAGTACGCGGACGTATGGAGCCGAGCTCGCTGAGCCCGATGCGTCCATGGCCACCAGGAGCAGCATCCCTGTATCCGGACGAAAACAACAACCCGGAACCGTTGCAGCATCATCACGACCCGTTACAAGCAAGCCTCACGCTCATTTTCGGAGAAAATATCCATCGGCGAGAATTCGGTGTTCGGCTGCAATACTTTATCGGCATACACCAAAATCCCCTGCCAGGTCTGCTTAGGCCTGGCAGGGGATTTTCACGTGTATAAATCAATGCGGGACAAAGACTAGCTGCAGTACGAACAGCACGGCAAAAATATACATCAACGGGTGAACCGCCTTCCACTTGCCCTTCACGATTTTCATCAGCGGGTATGAAATAAAACCGAGCGCGATCCCGGTCGCGATGCTGGACGTAAGCGGCATGGTCAGGATGACAAGAAACGCGGGGAACGCTTCATCAAAATCATTCCACCGGATGTGCTGAACGCTGCTCAGCATCAGGCAGCCCACTACGATGAGCGAAGGTGCCGTAATGGCGGATAACCCGGCAACCGCGCCGATCAGCGGACTGAAAAAGGCGGCAACCACGAATAATGCGGCAACGACGACCGCCGTCAATCCAGTCCGACCGCCTGCGCCAACGCCGGCTGCCGATTCAACATAAGCGGTGGTCGGGCTTGTACCGACCATGGATCCGGCCACGGTTGCCACCGAATCGGAGAACATGGCACGTTCTGCACGAGGCAGCTTGTTATCCTTCATCAGCCCCGCCTGCTCCGCCACACCAACTACCGTACCTGTGGTATCGAACAGCGTCACCAGGAGGAACGAGAACACAACGGCATAGAGCCCATGCCTGATCACATCCGAGGCAGCGGTAATCGGGTTCCATACCAAGATGCCTTCCGGCAGCGCAGGTACCGACATAATCCCGCTCGTAAAGGACAGCATATCGGCAAAATAAGCAATAATCCCGGTGATAATCATACCGATAAACAAGGCACCTTTCACATCGCGGGCCAGCAGCACAAGCGTAACCGCAAGTCCTACCAAGGCCAGTACAACCGATGGCTGGTGCAGATCGCCGAGCGCTACCAGATTGTCCGGATGCGCTGTAATGATGCCGCTCATCCGCAAACCGATAAAAGCAATAAACAGGCCAATACCGACCGTAATCGCATGCTTCAGATTCGACGGGATCATCTCAATCAGCCTGCGCCGCAGGGAAGTCATCGATAACACCAAAAACAGAATACCGGCTATAAATACCGCCGAGAAAGCTTCAATATACCCAAGTCCGGCGTGTCCCTGAACAACGGAATAGGTGAAGTAGGCATTCAAGCCCATCCCCGGCGCCACAGCGATCGGGTAGCGGGCTACAAGCCCCATCAGCAGTGTACCAATCACAGCGGCAATAATCGTAGCCGTGAAGCTCTGCTCAAAGGGCACACCTGCTTGCGATAGTATCAGCGGATTCACAACGGTCACATACGCCATCGTGAAAAACGTCGTGGCCCCGGCAACAACTTCTGTCTTAACCGAGGTACCGTTAGCTTTTAAATCAAACACGAAAAATCCTCCATTCATGATGCTCAGTCTGGCAATGAGCCAGACCCTTTTGGTATGTTAGGCAATATTTGATATACTCAAACACAAATGCACTGAAAATCTCTACGTAGCAAATTCGTTCTGAACTCATTAAAAATCTTAATTAGACAATCTATTCAAATCTTAAGCGACAGCAAATAACAGGAGGCTTGAAACGATGTGCGGACGCTTTACACTCACGGTCACTTGGGAAGAACTGATGACCAGATATCTCATCGATCCCGAATCGGTATCTCCCTTTCACATTCCCCGGTACAACATCGCTCCAACGCAGATGGTCACGGCGATTATTAACGACGGCAGCACCAACCGAATCGGTCAGCTGCAGTGGGGGCTTGTCCCATCCTGGGCCAAGGATTCCTCGGCCGGAGCCAAAATGATCAACGCGCGCAGTGAAACGCTGGAAGACAAGCCTGCCTTTAGGATGCCCTTTTATCGGAAAAGATGCCTGATTCCTGCAGATGGCTTTTTCGAATGGCAAAAAAACGACAATGGCAAGCAGCCCTTTCGCATCGGCTTGAGGAACGGTGAAATATTCAGCATGGCCGGTCTGTATGATACCTGGATCACCCCGGGCGGAGATAAGCTCAGCACCTGCACCGTCATCACCACCGCACCCAATCAACTCATGGAGCCGATCCATAACCGGATGCCTGTCATTCTGAGACCCGCAGACGAAGCACTATGGCTTGAACGACAGACGTCTTCTCATTCCAATGATAGCAGCCCTTCCTTCCTGCAATCCCTCAAAGAGCTTCTGAGACCTTACCCCGCGGAGGAAATGCAGGCCGTACCGGTCAGCACCACCGTGAACTCCGTTAAAAATGACTCGGAGGATTGCATCCGCTCCATTACAGGCAGCTAAATCTTTCGGAAAGGTTCGGGATTCCTCTTCAAATTCCGCTTTTTCTCAACTTGCCGGTTTCTTTTCTATCGATTGGAACATAAATCAAAAACTCCATTTGCGGAAGAACGTCAGGAACGTTTTATCCCTGCATATCCCAAATTTAAAAGCCCCTGCTCATAAGGAGAAAACACTCCCGAGAGGGGCTTCTTCTATGCAAAGTCAATCCTTGATGTCATCCAATTGTTATCGAAACATACCCCACAGCTTGATCAAATGGAAGGTGTTGTTCGGATCGATGCGCTGTGCAAGCACGAATTGAACCATTTGCTGCTCCTGCGTGGAGCTCAGCTTTTCATTCAAGATGCCGCTGGCAGTCCGGATCAATTGATGGACTTTTGCGCTATTTTGAAGATCTGCCTTGGTCAACCCCTGAGTCAGCCCTTTAATTCTTTCCTTGACCGCCGGGTTTTTCATTTTTAGCTTGATTCGTTCAACCAGCTGCGGACTAATCCCGTACTGCTGATAACTCAATGTTGAAGCACCTCCAGTCATAAATGCTGCTACCTTTTTTGAGTATATGACGAAGGTCTGTCCATTGTGCCAACAGATTCATGTTATTAATCCATGATATCGCCCTGAAAGATCTTCTCCTGCTGCAAAAAGTCGCGTAATGGTTCATATTCAGGAGACGTCCAGAAGGAACTGTCGCTGACCAGAGCCGCTGCATCGCCCCTGGCCTCCTCCACTACTTTGAAGTCGGCGACCATGTCGGCCAGCCGGAACTCCGGCAGTCCGCTCTGCTTCGTACCGAAAAAGTCGCCAGGGCCCCGTAGCTCCAAATCCCTCCGGGATACCTCGAAGCCGTCCTCGGTTTCGGTCATAACCTGCATCCGCTCCTGACCCACTTCCGATTTCGGATCGGCCACAAGTACGCAATACGATGCATGCTGCCCACGGCCAACGCGGCCCCGAAGCTGGTGCAGCTGGGACAGACCGAAGCGATCGGCATCCATAATGATCATCAGGGTTGCGTTCGGCACATCGACGCCAACCTCAACGACCGTCGTGGAAATCAACAGCTGGACCTCATTGCTGTAGAATTGGCGCATGACCTCATCCTTCTCGGCAGGCGTCATACGGCCGTGCAGCAAGCCCACAGCATATGTAGGAAAGGCTTGCTGCATCTGGACATGCAAATCGATCGCATTCTGAACGTCCAGCTTGTCCGATTCTTCAATCAAAGGAGCAATCAGATATGCCTGACGTCCTTGATTTACTTCCCGGGAAATAAATCCGAGCACACGGTCCATGAGTTCATGTTTGACCCAATAGGTCGTAATGGGAATACGACCTTTCGGACGCTCTGACAGCGTGGATACATCCATATCGCCAAAGGCGGTAATTGCCAGCGTCCGTGGAATCGGCGTCGCCGTCATCGTGAGCACATCCGGGTTATAGCCTTTACGGCGAAGTACGCTTCGCTGATTCACGCCAAAACGATGCTGCTCGTCCGTTACGACGAGTCCCAGCTCCCGGAAGTACACATCATCCTGGATGAGCGCATGGGTGCCCACGACAACGTCCGTCAACCCCATCTGTAAGGAAGCCAACAGGTCTTTACGCTTCTTCCCCGTTACGCTGCCCGTCAGCAGGCCGACGGTAATGCCAAAGGGCTCAAACAGCTTCTGCAGGGAACGCATATGCTGTTCGGCAAGAATCTCCGTCGGCACCATCAAGGCTCCTTGAAAGCCCGAGCGCACCGTTGTGAACAGAGCGATGGCGGCAACAATCGTTTTTCCCGAACCGACGTCCCCTTGAAGCAAACGGTTCATGCAGTAAGGGGAACGCATATCATGCAAAATCTCCAGCTCCACCTTCTTCTGCGCATCGGTAAGCTCAAACGGGAAGCTGCGCACGAACTCGCGGATCGTTGCATTGTCAGCCGTATGTACAACACCGTCCATCCGACTCCGGTTTAGCGCGCGGAACGCCTGCATTTTCAATTGGAACAAGAAGAGCTCCTCGTACACCATCCGGCGCCGCCCTTCCTGACCTTCCCGGGAGTCAACGGGCTGATGGATCGTCATGATCGCCGCTTTACGCGGCATCAGATCATATTTCCTGAGCAAGGATTGCGGCAAAATCTCGGGAATCATCTCCCCGTATTGCTCCAATGCCTGTCCCATCGTTTTTCGGATCCAGGATTGCGTGATCTTCCCGCCGATGGAATACACCGGCTGCAGCGTTCCGCTGCGAAAGGCTCCCTTATCCGGGAACTCGGATTCGGACACCGTAAGCTGCATTCTGCGCTGATCCCACTTGCCCGTCAGCACGATCTCCCGGCCGGCCGTAAGCTGGTCTTTCAGAAAATGCCGGTTAAACCAGGTTGCGGTGAACATCCAGTTTTCAGCGAGCATTTTGCAGGTGAGACGGGATTTACGCCCGTAGCGCTGCAGTACCGGCACGCTCGCGATCTTGGCTTGAATGGTAATTTTGTCCCCGTCCTTGACTTCACTCAGGGAACGGAGCCGGTAATCCTCATACCGGAAGGGGTAATACTCCAAAAGATCCTTGACCGTAGAGACGCCAAAGGCGTGAAGCTCCCCCTCTTTCAGGGCGCTCACGCCGTTGATCTGTCTGACGGATATTTGATCGAGTTTGAGACTCATATCATCTACCTCACTTAAGCAGGCCATATATATGCTGCAATGGTTCCCGGTCCAACGTGCGTGCCGATAACCGGACCGATCTCGGAATACACCGTTTCCTCGATCGTAAACACAGCGGACAGCTGCTGCAGAAAATCCTCAACCTGAGCAGGGTCAGCTGTATGACCCACAGCCACTTTAATATTTTTCACACCGGATAGATCCTGTTGAAACAGCTCAATGATTTTGGCCGTCGCTTTCTTGCGACCGCGGACCTTGTCTACCGGAAAGATAATGCCTTCGCCGTCAATGGACAGGATCGGCTTAATGTTAAGCAGGGTGCCAAGCACAGCCGAAGCCTTGCCAATTCGCCCACCCTTCTGCAAATACTCCAGCGTGTCTACCAGGAAGTAGAGACGGCGCTTGGAGCGAAGATCCTCAAGCGACGAAATAATATCTGGAACAGCCGCAGCTTCTTGTGCGAGCTTCGCTGCATGAACCACGAATAGTCCGAAACCGTAGGACGCCGATTTGGAATCCCATACGGTGATATCCGCTTCTCCTTCGATTAGAGAGGTTGCAAGCAATGCGGACTGATACGTTCCGCTCAAGCCGGATGAGATGTGAATGGACACAATGGAGCAGCCTGGGTGCTGTTCCAGAATGGACTCATACACAGCTACAAAATCTGCGGGTGAAGGCTGGGAGGTCGTTGGAAGCTGGGGCGACTGCACCAGCTTTTTGTAGAACTCTCCCGGCGTAATTTCGACTCCGTCCAAATACGTATCTTCCCCGAACATAAGTCTCAGCGGCACAATATGAATGTTGTGTTGCTTCGCCAGGTCTGCCGGAATATCCGCTGTGCTGTCTGTCACAATAACGGTCTTATTCACCGGAACCCCTCCTAAAATGTACCTTGCATAATGTCAAAGCGTTGTTTATCAAGACTCAACGGAGAACAGATAGGAATAGATCGGCTGTCCGCCGTAGTGTACCTCAACCTCTGCGTTAGGGTATTGCTCGCCGAGCCACTCCGTAAGTGCGTTGGTCGATTCTTCGCTTGCGTCCGCCCCGGTAAGCAGAGTCACGATTTCATCGCCGGACTCCAGCATTTTACCCAGCAAATCCTGGGAGGTCGTAATCAAATCCTCATTCGCTGCAACGATATTGGAATTGCGAATGCCGATGAATTGACCGGCCTTGATCTCCAGATCATCAATCGTTGTGTCCCGAACGGCATAGGTTACCTGACCTGATTGCACACGAGTGATCGCATCCAGCATGTTGTCGGTATTCATATCCGCATTCTCATCTTCCTGGAAAGCAAATGCAGCCGCGATCCCCTGCGGAATCGTCTTGCTCGGAATGACCGTTACGCTGCGCTCGCCTTCGAGAAGCTCTCTCGCCTGCTGGGCAGCCAGCACGATGTTGGAGTTGTTCGGCAGAATGTAAATCTGCTGAGCCGAGATCGAAGAAATCGCATTGACAAAATCCTCGGTGCTCGGGTTCATCGTCTGTCCTCCGGAGAGAACGACGTCAACGCCCAGACTTTTGAATATGTCAGAGATGCCTTCCCCTGACGATACCGCAATGAAACCGTACGGTGCGATCTCGTCTGCCGGAGGAACAGCCGGAGCTTCCGGTGTTACGGTCTCTGCCGGAATATCCGCAAACAACTCGGGCATCGGTGCGATGTCCATTCCCGTTGTCAGCAAATCACGGTGCTGCTCGCGCATATTCAATATATGAATCTGGGTAATTTCTCCATACAGTAGTGCCAGGTTCAACACTTCGCCCGGAGCCTTGGAATGCACATGAACTTTGATGGTCTCGTCATCGGCGATAACAATGATGGAATCACCATTCACTGCAAGCGCTTTCCGGAACTTATCTTCATCAAAGTCTGCACCCGTTCCTTCCCCGAGCTGCCTATTAATAAAGAATTCCATGTCGTATAAAAATTCAATGTCCTCTGTGGACAGTCTGGACTGGGCTGAGGCCGGAGCTTGAACCGCCGAGAAGTCAGGAACCGCTTGGAAGGCCGGTGCCTTGCTGCTCTGTTCAGCTTGTCCTTCCGCAACAGCAAACGATCCGGACGGAGCGTCTTTTCTCAGCACCTGCAAGAAACCTTCATAAATGTAAACCAGGCCCTGACCACCCGAATCCACAACGCCAACCTGCTTCAGAACAGGGAGCATATCAGGCGTCTGGGACAGTGTTTCTTTGGCTTTGGCCAACACCTGCTCCATCAATTCCACGATATCGTTGTTGCGGCGGGAGAAATAGACCGCATGCTTGGCCGCTTCTTTAGCTACGGTAAGGATGGTGCCTTCAACAGGCTTCACGACAGCTTTATACGCAGCTTCTACGCCTGTCTGCAGTGCTGCGGCGAATTGATGAGAATTTAGTTCTGTATAAGGTGCCGCATATCGGCTGAAACCGCGGAACAGCTGGGACAGAATAACCCCCGAGTTCCCTCTGGCTCCCATCAGAAGCCCCTTGGATAGCACACCGGCACTTTGCCCGACGGACTCCGAGTACTTACTCTTCAGTTCTGCCACACCTGCAGTCATCGTCAAATTCATGTTGGTCCCCGTATCGCCGTCCGGCACCGGGAACACATTCAGGGAATTGACGTGTTCTGCATGCTGCTGCAGCTGCTCCGCTCCGGCTAGGACCATCGCGGTAAATTCTGTTCCATTCAAAGAACGCTTACTCAATGAGAATTCCCCTTCCTGGCTTGATACCCATAACACTTCTTGTCGTAAATTTCATATCTATTTCATAGCTTATAGCTGACGAAATGCCCAAGCAGTAAATAAAAGACTTATCATGATAAATGGATCATAAATCTATGATGGGCTATCCTCTCGTCCTCTACGCTTTGCGGCGGTTCCCAAGCTTCTTGAGAGCCATGCCGACCAGCCCACGAACTATTTCTTCGGAAATATTATGGACTAATCAACATTGTACTATAATGGCAAAGAGAAATAAATGTTTTTAGGACAGTTGACGGAGCAATTTTTACTGTGATATTATATTTAAGTATTGTTTCATGCAGGGTTAGGAACAAGGAGGTGTAATGAATGGCTCGCAAATGTTATGTAACTGGCAAGAAACCAAGCAGTGGTAACCACGTTTCTCACGCTAACAATCACAACAAGCGTTCTTGGGGTGTCAACGTTCAAAAGGTTCGCATTTTGGTGGATGGCAAGCCAAAACGTGTATACGTCAGCACTCGCGCTTTGAAATCCGGTAAAGTGACTCGCGTATAATCATCTTGTGTTATATGAAGAAAAACTTCTTAATCTCCAGGCACCATTTGTGGGCGATCCGGGACAAGGAAGTTTTTCTTGCGTTTAGATACATATTCTCCTTCTAAACAAAAAGCACCCTGAGCAGTTAGCAGGTGCTTTTTTTATTTAGATATAAGAAAGATGAAAGAGCACGACTCCCACTTTCTTATATCGCAAGAAAAACTTCCGGTCGAACGCGGTCTGTCCTCGATAAGTACGTCGCTAGACACTCTTCTTTTGATATAAGAAAGCGAAGGAGAACTACCGCGCATTTTGGCTTTCTTATACCGCAAGAAAAACCTCCGCATGCAGCTGCGGTATGTCCTCCATGCGCTCTATCGGAGTGTTCTTGCCTCTTTCCCCAGAACCGGCTAGGCGGCGTCAGTCCCAGGCGGAGGTTTTGTTACGCCGGGACAAGCTGTCAGCTCTTGTGAAACGTATTTAAGATGGCCTTCACAAAACCTCCCAAAAACTTCGGCAGCTTGAACGTATAGAATTTCATGTCTCACCCTCCCCATCATTCTCATGCCTTCCTAGAATATGTTATGCACCAAGCCCATAGATGTGAACACAGACAAAAAAGGCTACATGAGAACCCAGCTCATGTAACCATATTTATGCGGGAAACCCGCGCCCTATGCATGCCGTTGTTCACGTTCTGGTCAAGATGTTACGCTGTCGCGGATTATTGCAATGGCTGCCGCGCGATCCGGCTTGCCGAATACGGCGCTGCCCGCAACCAGGACATCCGCTCCCGCTTCCACCACAAGCGGCGCTGTCTCCGCTGTAATGCCGCCATCCACTTCAATATGGATGTTCGGGTTGTCGGAGTTTGAAATCCATTCACGCAGCTGCGAGATCTTGTTTATGGTCCGCTCGATGAAAGCCTGTCCGCCAAACCCCGGGTTCACGGTCATTACCAGCACCAAGTCCAAGTCGGGGAGCACTTCCTGAAGGACATGGGCCGGCGTAGCCGGATTGATCGCGACGCCGGCCTTCACGCCAAACTCTTTGATCAGATGGATGACCCGATGAAGATGCGGGCAGGTTTCGGCATGAACGGTGATCAGGTCGGCTCCTGCCTTGACGAAATCCGCAATATACAGCTCCGGCTGTTCAATCATCAGATGCACGTCAAGCGTCAGGCTCGTATGGGGCCGGATGGCTTGGACGATCGGCGGGCCCAGCGTAATATTAGGTACAAAGTGTCCGTCCATGACGTCCACATGAATCCAATCGGCTCCGCCGGCCTCGGCTTCCTTAATTTCTTGTCCCAGCTTCGCAAAATCCGCTGACAATATGGATGGGGCAATTTTTATCATCATTCAGTACCTCCGTTTCTTCTCTTTCATCTCCGTATAAAACTCCACATAATGCTCATAACGGCTAGCCAGGATGATTCCATCCGCTTTGGCTTGGAGCACCCGGCAGCCCGGCTCATGCAGATGACTGCAGCCTCTGAATTTGCATTCGGCAGCATAAGGAGCAAATTCTCTGAAACAGGTCGATAACTCCTCGACACCCAGCTCCAGAAAATCCAGCTGGCTAAAACCGGGGGTATCGGCGACATACCCCCCGTTATCAAGCTCAATCAGCTCTACATGGCGTGTCGTATGCCGACCGCGGCCAAGACGCAGGCTGATTTCACTCGTCTCCAGCGAGAGGCCCGGCATTAACGCATTCAGCAGGGACGATTTTCCGACACCGGATTGACCGGAGAAGACACTGATTCGGCCGGCCAGCCGTTTCTTCACCTCTTCGGTCCCGACCCCTTGCAGAGAGCTGGTAATCAGCACTTCGTAACCAATCTCTTCATACTGGCGCTTCACCTGCTCCAGCACATCGTCGGAGGCGTCCACAAGATCCTGCTTTGTCAGACAGATCAATGCCTCAAGGCCCTCATGCTCTATATGTACCAGAAACTTGTCCAGCAGATGCAGGCTCAGATCCGGTTCTTTGACCGAAAACAACAGCACCGCCAAGTCGACGTTCGCGACAGGCGGGCGAATTAATTGGGAAGACCGTGGAAGAATTTCGTCCACGGTCCCTTCCCCATTTTCAGTCAATGAGTACATAACGTGATCTCCAACGAGCGGAGAGATGCCTTTCTTTTTGAAAATGCCGCGGGCTCTGCATTGAACCGCTGGGTCCTCCCCGGATATAATGTTGCCATCCTGCATGGGTTTGACATAATAATATCCGCTTAGTGCCTTCACGATCAGTCCCTCTAGCATATAATAGGCCTCACCTTTCTTGTTGAAATTTAGTGTTCTCACGACTTGTTTCTAATCGTTATCATTACCTTTGCCATTCCCCTTGCCGTTTCCATTGTTGCCATTGTTGCCATTGTCCCAATGGTAAGCAGCATCATCTTCCTCATTCGAATCTTCCTCGACATTTCCTTCATCCGGGTTAGTGTCTACCGGTACATCAGGTTCAACAGGCGGCTGTTCAAAGGTCGGCTGCGGCACGGTGCCGTTCTTGACATCGCTGTAACTTACGCTGTACGTATCCACCTGGCGACCGTCACGGAAAATCATGACCGTTGCATGCTTGTCGGGAGCCAGCAGCAGCTTAACAGGTACCATTTCCGAGGTCGTTATGGTCTTGTTCACGGCTTCCTGGTTTTCTCCCAGCGCATCGGTGAAAACGACCCGTATTTTGCTTTCTTGGCCTTCCACGCTTGGTGAGACCGGTACACTGTAATTATACTCAAGCGCATCCGAAGGATAGCCTGAGCTGACGAACAGCGTGATTTCGGAGCCTGGAGCAACCTGTTGATTGGCATCATGCGGCCATTGTTCCATGACCTCGCCCTTCTTCACTTCAAAGCTGGATTTCTCCTTTATCGCTCCAACCTTAAGGCCGAATGATTCGATGGTAGCAACCGCTTTGTCTTTGTCCATACCGATCAAGCTCGGCATATTGACCGTTTGTTTGCCCTTACTGATCGTGACCCGGACCTCCACCTGTTCAGGATTAATTTCGGTGTCCGCGGTAGGACTCTGATCAAATATCTGATCGGCAGGCACAGTATCATTGTTTTCAGACGACTGCTTTATAGCGTTTTCCTTAATGCCCATTTTTGTCAGGATCTCAACTGCCTGATCAAACGTCTTACCCGAGAGGTCCGGCATTTTTTCAAGCGGCTTCGCATCCCCAACCGACAATTGAACCGGAGCCCCCTCCCTCAGCATGCTCTCTGGTTCCTTGTCCTGGGCAAACACAATGCCCTCATCGACATTTGGTTTATATTCACGAATGACTTCCTCATCCACCGTCAAGCCTTTGGCCTCAAGCTCGCGGATCGCTTCCTCTTCCGTCATACCTACAACTTGGGGCACCTTAACCTCGGGTACCTCCAACATGTTGTTCACATACATGACAACACCAAACATAAGGCCGAGGAACAGGAGCACCGAACCGATGATGATGGTCGGCTTGACCCATTTTTTCTTCGGTTTGCCGGTCGACTTTGCCTCAAACTCCTCGTCATCCGAGTCGTCGTCATCGTCATGATGATGCTGACTGCTGCGCTGCATCGTTTTGAGCGCTGGCATGACCAGTGTAGAATCGGCATCGTCCTCAAACTCCATCTTCGGTTCGTTGAGTCGCATCGGCATCAAGCACGTCTCAAGATCGTCCATCATCTCTTCCGCGGACTGATAACGCTCCTCCGGGTTTTTGCGCATGGACTTCAGGATGATGTTCTCCACGCTTTGAGGAATGAGCGGGTTTACTTCTCTAGGCTCATCAAATTCCTCCTGGAGATGTTTCAGAGCAACACTAATCGGGCTCTCGCCCAGAAAAGGAAGACGGGCCGTGAGCATTTGATATAACACAATACCAAGGGAGTATAAATCCGATTTCTCGCCCGTAACGACACCCTTGGCGTGCTCCGGCGAGAAATAATGCACAGAGCCCACAACGGAGCCTGTCTGCGTAATGGTTGTCGACGTGACCGCCCTGGCAATGCCAAAGTCCGTTACTTTGACCCTCCCATTACGGCCAATCAGAATATTATGCGGTTTAATATCCCGGTGAATGATCTGGTTATGATGAGCGTGTCCCAGCGCATCGCAAATCTGGGTAGCAATCCGCACAGCTTCTTCCACCTGCAGCGGTGCCCGTTCTTTTATGATTTCATTCAAGTTCTGACCTTCGATATATTCCATGACGATGTAATGCACATCTTCCTCTTGGCCCACATCATAGATGCTGACCACGTTGGAATGCGACAACGAAGCCGCTGATTGTGCCTCACGCCGGAAACGGCGGATAAATTCCTCGTCGTGCACAAACTGCTGGCGCAGCACTTTGATCGCTACATTCCGGTTCAGCAAAATATCCTGAGCCTTGTAGACCAGCGCCATGCCACCGCCACCGATGCGTTCTATAATTTTATAACGACCAGCCAATTCATGTCCGATCATGAATCCCACCCCTTTATACGTTGCCCGACAACTTCTTCTTGATGTTCAAACATTGCGACCGTGATGTTGTCCTCACCGCCAGCAAGAAGTGCCAGTTGAAGCAGGCGATCCGCTCTTTCTTCCAGAGGAAGGTCAAGTGAACCGGAAATCTGTCCGATCAGCTCGCGGCTGACCCGGTTGCTGAGCCCGTCACTGCAGAGCAGCAGCACTTCGCCTTCTCCGATCGTAACCGGTGTAAGCTCAACCGTCACATCCACATCCGTTCCAAGTGCCCGGCTTAATACGTTTTTCCGAGGATGGGTTTCCAGTTGATCTTCCGTAATCTGACCACTCTTAAAAAGCTCATTAACCAATGTGTGATCATCTGTGAGTCGAATCACTTGTCCGGGAACGACTTTGTAAGCCCTGCTGTCCCCGATATGTCCGATATAGCCTTCGGAACCTCGCAGCAGCACCGCTACAATCGTCGTGCCCATATTGTGAAGCCGCTCATCAGCCGAGGCTTCCCGATAGATAACTGCATTGGCATGCAATATGGCATCACCAAGCGCAGCCCGAATACTTTCCATGGACATGTCCTCCTCCAAAGAGGACAAATCCTCGGCCACGGTATCTACCGCAAGCCTGCTGGCGGTGTCACCCGCAAGGTGACCTCCCATACCGTCAGCAACCACACCCAAGGTATAGCCATGCTCCAGTGTGCTAACAAATACCGAATCTTCATTAACAGGACGAACGCGTCCCACATGGCTTACATGAACCGTCTTGATCAAATCTTCTCACCTCAACTCCATATGCTTGGCCCGGAGCTGACCGCAAGCGGCAGCGATATCATGGCCTTGTTCACGACGGATGGTCACATTGACCCCCTTGTCTGCTAACGCACGTTGAAATTTGAAAATATCGTTACGCGATGTGCGAACATATTTCCGTTCCGGCACATGGTTAACCGGAATCAGATTGACGAAGCAGTTCATATCCTTAATGACGTCCGCAAGCTCCTCGGCATGCTCAACCTGATCATTTACGCCTCCGATCAAGGCGTATTCAAACGTAATGCGGCGTCCGGTTTTTGCTTGATAATAACGAAGCGACTCAATCACATCGTCAAACGGGAACCGACGGTTAACAGGCATTAGCTTGGAGCGCAGCTTATCGTTCGGTGCATGAATGGAGATGGCCAGATTAATCTGGGTATCCTCTTCCGTGAATTTATAGATGTTAGGCACAATGCCACTCGTCGAAACGGTAATGTGGCGCTGGCCGATATTCAATCCTTTTTCATGGATCATCGTGCGCAGGAACTTCATGGTCGCTTCATAATTCTCAAACGGTTCGCCTGAACCCATGATCACGATGCTGCTAACACGTTCTCCCGTCTTATCGAGAATCTTCTGCGCCTGAACCACTTGGGCAACAATCTCGCCGGAGGTCAGATTTCGCTTCAGACCACCCAGTGTGGATGCGCAAAACGTACATCCGATACGGCAGCCAACCTGCGTTGTAACGCAGATGCTGTTGCCGTAATTGTGCCTCATGATGACGGTCTCGATCGCATGGTCATCATGCAGGCCGAACAGAAACTTGACCGTTCCGTCCTTCGACTCCAGCTTGGTGATTTCCGTCAATGTAACGAAACTGAATTCCTGCTCCAGCTTGGTCCGAAGCTCCTTGGACAGATTCGTCATTTCCGCGAAGTCGTTCACCCGCTTCACGTACAGCCAGTCATAAATCTGGGTTCCCCGAAACGCGGGCTCCCCGTTCTCTTGAGCCCATGCTTGAAGCTCTTCCAGTGAATAATCATATATAAAAGGTTTCATTCTCACCACACCTGTCTAATTTAGAGGATGTCCAGCCAGTATTCTTCCGAACGCTCCCTATTACATTCATATGCATCTCTTTTTTCATTCTTCCTATTCTAACATAAATAAAAGAGACGGTAAAAGAGGAAAACCCGCCGGCATTGGCGGGATACGACTATAGTCATGTCAGCGGAGCCCTTAAGAGGGACGTCTGCCGAGTCTTGCAATGTAAAAGCCGTCACTATGGTAATGCTGGGGCAGAATTTGAATCCCGCCTCCCCGCTGAAGCGATTTCCCTTCCAGCCGGCTTAAGTCTCCAAGACCATCTTCCGCGATTCCAAACCCGGAATGGCTATCCAGAAAAGCAGATACAACCCCTTCATTCTCCAGCGGCTCAATCGTGCACGTGCTGTACACCAAAAGCCCTCCGGGACGAAGCAACGTGGAGACCGACTCCAGCAGCCTTAGCTGCAGCGCCGCTATTTCATGGATGTCCTCCTGTGACTTGCCCCACTTCAGATCGGGCTTGCGGCGGATGACGCCAAGGCCCGAACACGGAGCATCCAGCAATATTCGGTCAAAAGACGCAGGCTCGAAGCGGTCAACCAAATCCAGCGCGTCCCCGGTCACGATCGAAATGCTGTCCAGTCCCAAGCGGCCGGCCTGATCCGATATCAGCTTGCCTTTATGAGCATGAATGTCGTTGGCGACAATGCTGCCCTCATCCTTCATCAGCTCGCCCATGTGGGCGCTCTTTCCACCCGGGGCTGCGCAGCAATCCAGCACCCGCATTCCCGGCTCAGGCTTAACAGCTTCAGCGACCAGCATGGAGCTTTCATCCTGGATCGAGATCATTCCATCCCGGTACCAATCCGTCAAGGCCATATTGCCCGCTCCCCTTACAACAATCCCGTAGGGACTCAGGAGCGATGGGGCAGCTTCATAGTTCTGGCTGCTCATTAATTTCAGCATGTCGTCACGGCTGATCATCGTGGTGTTCACTCTCACGCTGACAGCCGGCGGTTCGTTGTTTGCGGCACAGATTGCCTCTGCCGTCTCGATCCCGTACTGCGATATCCAGCGCTCCACCAGCCACAACGGATGGGAATGCTGCAAGGAAATGCGCTGGGCCGGCGGCATATTCTCAGGGATCGCCAAGCTTTCCTTCTGACGCAGAATATTCCGAAGCACCCCGTTCACCATGCCGGAGATCCCTTGATGCCCGCGGCGCTTCGCCAGATTAACGGCCTCGCTGACAACCGCGTGATCCGGAATCCGATCCAGATATATGACCTGATACAGACTGATGCGAAGCAGTGCTCTTACCCACGGCTGAAGCTTCTGTACCCCTTTGTTGACAAAATTGTCCAAAAAATAATCGAGCGTGTTGAGCCTTGAGATCGTGCCATAGATCAGCTCTGTGGCAAGTCCCGCGTCGCTCTTTGCAAGCGAGGACCTCTGCAGAGCGGAGTTGAGCAGGAGATTGCTGTACGCCCCCTCCTGCTCAACCTGAGTCAATACGTCCATCGCCAGCTCCCGAGGAGAGTCCAGGCGTCCCTTCGGCCTGCGGTTCCCGCTCACGACAACACCGTCCCGACCGTCAGGCTCGTCCCGCGCACGAATTGCGCCGCATCCATTGCCTTTTTGCCGCTGGGCTGGACGGTTAACAGCGTTAGCGTGCCATCGCCTGTTTTGACAACAATCCCCTTCTCATGAAGCTCTAGCACGCTTCCTGGCTGTGCATCGTTAGATGGGGTCTGTGCACTGTCCGGCTTAGCCGCTGCCCATACTTTGAACACATCCCCGTTCCACAGCGTAAATCCGCCGGAGTAAGGAACCAGACCGCGAATTTGATTGTAAATTTCGCGGGAAGTGCGAGTCCAGTCGATTCTTTCATCATCCCGGGTCAGGTTCGGAGCATACGTTGCCTTTGTCTCATCCTGGGGCTCGGCATCCACCTTGCCCTTCACAAGCCGCGGCAGCTCCGATCGCAGCAGCTCCGCGCCGGCTTGGCTCAGCTTCTCAAACATGGTTCCGGCCGTATCGTCATCCTCAATGGGAACCTCGGTGCGGGCGATCATGTCGCCCGTGTCGAGCCCCTCCGCCATATACATCAACGTGATGCCTGTTACGGATTCTCCGTTGATGATACTGCGCTGAATCGGAGCTCCTCCCCGGTAAGCGGGGAGCAGCGAGCCGTGGACATTGAGACAGCCCAGTGACGGCATATCCAGCACCGATTTCGGCAGGATTTGACCATAGGCGGCGGTGACAATCATATCAGGCTTATACGCGGCCAGCTCGGCCACAGCTTCCGGATTCCGCAGGCGCTGAGGCTGCAGAACAGGAATGCCGTGACGAAGAGCGGCTTCCTTAACCGGCGTTGGGGTCAGCACCTTTTTACGCCCTTGCGGGCGGTCAGGCTGTGTAACGACGGCGACAATGGAATAACCTTCGCTAATCAACATTTCAAGACTGGGTACTGCAAAGGCCGGGGTGCCCATAAATACGATATTCATCGGTTCTCCAGCTCTTTTCTCGGCTGTTCCGGAACATACTCATACACCCGGTCAGCGATTTCCGTAAACAGCACCCCGTTCAGATGATCGATTTCATGCTGAAACGCTCGCGCAAGCAGCCCGGTACCTGTAATGACAACCTCATTGCCTTCGCGGTCAAGCCCCTTAACGGTCACTTTCTCCGCACGGCGCACATCTCCGTTCCATCCTGGAATGCTCAGGCAGCCTTCCGGCCCGAATTGCTCGCCTTCGCTCTCCACGATCTCCGGATTGATCATTTTGATCAAGCCGTGCTCATCACCGGCGTCGATCACGATCAAACGCTTCAGAATGCCGACCTGCGGCGCAGCCAGTCCGACGCCTTCCGCATCGTACATGGTATCCGCCATATCGTCCAGGAGCTTTTGTACGTTCGGCGTAATTTTGGTAACTTCCTTTGCCTTTTTATGAAGAACCTCATCCGGTTCTTTAACGATAATACGAATCGCCATGTCTATGACACCATCCTTGTGCTTTTCATCATTATATGCTGTATTACATTAACATTTGCGGATCTACGTCAATACTGATCTGGAGCTTGCTGTCCCGCGCCGAATCCTGCAGCTTCTCGGCAACCGAGCGCACCAGCGTGACAGCATCCATCGTTCCCCGCCATTTTATCATACATTGAAATCTGTATCTATTTTTTAGCCGCGGAATGGGAGAAGCTACCGGACCCAATATATCGAGCGCGCTTGCGTCGAATCGGTCCAGGCTCCCAAACCATCCCCGGCGGTCGGATTCGCTTTTGATGGTCGCGGCAAAATTTTCCGCCATTCTTACCAGCAGCGGCAGCTGCTCATGCGACAGCGTCACCAGGATCAGCCTGCAATACGGCGGATAATGGAGCGCTTTGCGGTGCTTCAGCTCGTCCTTAACGAAGGATAAATAATCATGGCTGCTTGCATGGATAATCGAATAGTGCTCCGGCGTATAGGATTGGATAACCACTTCACCCGGCAGCTGATGGCGGCCTGCTCTTCCGGCAACCTGAGTGAGCAGCTGAAACGTCTTCTCGGCCGCCCGGAAATCGGGCAGGTTCAACGCCGAATCGGCCGTAATGACGCCGACCAAGGTGACATCAGGGAAATCCAGGCCCTTGGCGACCATCTGGGTGCCTAGCAGCACGTCCCCTTTTTTATCCCGAAACTGCTTCAGCAGCTTCTCATGTGAGCCCTTCTCGGTCGTGGTATCCACGTCCATCCGAATGACGCGGATGCCGGGAAACAGCTTGGCCAATTCTTCCTCGACACGCTGTGTGCCAGTCCCGAAATAACGTATATGCTCGCTTCCGCAATCCGGGCAAACCTCCGGCGCCTGGGCGGCATAACCGCAATAGTGGCAGCGCAAATTATTCGATTTCTGATGATAGGTCAGCGAGATGTCGCATTCCGGACAGCCTGCCACATATCCGCAGCTCCGGCACATGACAAACGTGGAGTAGCCCCGCCGATTCAGCAGCAGCACCGTCTGTTCCCCGCGTTCCAGCCTTGCCGAAATCGCGGCATGCAGAGACCGGCTGAACATGGAGCGATTGCCTTCACGAAGCTCCTCCCGCATATCCACGACCTGGACCTCGGGCAGCTTGTTGCCCAGTGCACGGCTCGGCATCTCCAGCAGATGAGGCGCAAAATCATCCTGAGCTTGCGATCTCGCCGCATGGTAACTCTCCAGCGAAGGCGTTGCCGAACCCAGAATGACGGCTGCGCCGGTCAGCTGGGCGCGGTGAATCGCAACATCCCGGGCATGGTACTTCGGTGTCTCTTCCTGCTTATAAGAGCCTTCATGCTCTTCATCCATAATGATCAATCCCAGACGGTTAAACGGCGCGAATACCGCCGATCGAGCGCCCACGACAACGGACGCCCGGCCTTCTCTTATTTTCCGCCATTCATCGTAACGCTCTCCATCTGAAAGCCGGCTGTGCATAACAGCCACACGATCGCCAAAACGAGCTTTGAACCGTTCCACCATTTGCGGCGTCAGCGATATTTCGGGCACCAGCACAATCGCCTGACGTTCCTGTTCGAGGCATCGCTGAATCGTCTGCAGGTAAATCTCGGTCTTACCGCTGCCCGTCACCCCGTGCAGGAGAAACACGCCATGCTTGCGTTCATCCAGCTTGTGCACGATGCTGCGATACACCGCTTGCTGCTCCGGTGTGAGCGCCAATGGGGTGCTAGGCGTGAAATGCCGCCCTCGATACGGATCGCGGAACACTTCGATATCCTCGAGGGTAATCAGCCCTTTGTCAGCCAGTCCCTTCACGGTGCCTGCGGTGACACCCAGCGTCTGGAGCAGATCCTTCTGCGATATCGGCAGAAATGCTTCCATCTCCAAAATATATTGGAGCACTTCCTTCTGACGCTGAGCCTTGGCCGGGAATGAAGCCAGTGCCTGATGAGCTTCCTCGCTTGATACGGCAAGCTCTACCGCTTTTATCGTTTTTTTCTGCAGTTTATCCTTGATTTGCTGGAATTCGCTAAGCCGTCCTCGGCCGATCAGCGCTTTAATGGTCGCAGCGCCATCCGGAAATGCCCGCGTTAACTGCTGGAGCGAAACCTCGCCTTTCTGACTGACAAAGCGGATGATCTCCTGCTCCGACTCACTTTCGGGCAGGAGCGCAAATAATCCGTCGGTTTGATCCGTCTGCAACGTGTCTGAATCGCCAATGGAAATATACCGCTCCGCCTTCCCTTTCAGCGCCGTAGGCAGCATCGACTGCAGAACCGATATATATCGGCATGCGTAACGCTCCTTCATCCATTCGCCAAGCTCAATCAGCTCAGGCGAAAGCGGCGCCATCACATCGAGGACTTCCTGAATCGGCTTCATTTTGGCCGAATCCATCTCGGGCCGGGGATGCAGAGAGACCACGAATCCCTGGAGCGTACGGTGCCCGAACGGCACGCCGACCCGGCTGCCTACCTCGACCCAGGGCCGAAGTTCCTCAGGAATCAAATAATCAAAAGGCCGGTCCGTATCCTTGGACGGCACGTCCACAATCACTCGTGCCATTTCCATCAGGATGACCTCCCGGTTAACCGATCAGCCGCCAGCGTTAACAACCTCTGGGCCACTTCCTCCTTGGACATCACTGGAAGCTGCAGGACCAGCCCTTCTGCATCAAAGATATGAACGCTGTTCGTATCCGTGCCAAAGCCCGCTCCTGCCTGTGTAACATCGTTAGCAACGATCAGATCGCAATTTTTGCGTTTCAGCTTTTCTCTGGCGAACTGCTCCACTGTATCGGTCTCAGCTGCAAATCCGATTAAGAACTGGGAGGTTTTTTGGCGTCCCAGGCTCTCCAGAATGTCGGTTGTTTTGACAAGATCCAGCGTCATGGTCTCCCCACGCTTTTTGATCTTAGATGTCGCTACCTCAGCTGGGCGATAATCGGCAACAGCGGCCGCCTTGACCACGATATCACTATGCTCGAATACGCGTTGCACCGCATCGTACATATCCTGGGCCGATTCCACTCTTTCCACCTTGATTCCCTCTGGTGGAGCTTCATCGGTATGAGCGGCAATGAGGTGAACATCCGCTCCCAGCTGCTTGGCCGCTTTTGCGATCGCAAATCCCATTTTCCCGGAAGAATCATTCGTTATATACCGGACCGGATCAATGCGCTCAATGGTACCGCCGGCTGTGACAACCACCTTTTTGCCGTGCAATATGCCAGTGGAGCTGCTCGCTTTATCCTCATTCAACGCCACAGGTCGTGCCCCGCGATCTCGGAAAAAACGTTCAACCACGTCAACAATCGTATCAGGTTCTTCCATCCGTCCCTTTCCGACATATCCGCAAGCCAGAAGCCCCTCTCCGGGTTCAATCATGGACACCCCGCGGGAGACCAGCGTCTCCATATTGGCCATGACGGCCGGGTGCGTGTACATATGCACGTTCATTGCCGGCGAGATCATGACGGGAGCCGTCGTCGCGAGCAGCGTCGTGGTCAGCATGTCATCCGCCAGGCCATGTGCCATCTTGCCGATAACATTGGCTGTGGCCGGAGCGATCAATACCAAATCGGCCAGATCGGCCAAGTGAATATGCGAGACGACCGAGGGGTCCCGTTCATCAAAGGTATCGCTATAAACCGGGTTTTTGGTCAGCGTTTGAAGCGTTAATTCCGGAATGAACTGCTTCGCGGATTCCGTCATAATGACATGCACATCCGCTCCCCTCTGGACAAGCCTGCTGCATAAAGTCGCTGCTTTATACGCGGCAATGCCACCCGTAACGCCAAGCACAATGACTTTTCCGTTCAACATGACAATCCCCCGCTTTCCATTGTATAAAGGCTACATTCTCATATCTTCTCAAAAAAATAACAACCTTTCGGTTGTCACATTTTCGCGCGCTAACGCATGTTATTCAAATATTGAAAAAAAGCCTTAGTCCTGTCCCCGCTCGATTTTCACGTAATCGCCATAGATTTCTTCCAGAGCGACACCGACAAACTTATGGGATTTAGGATGTTTCAACTCGCTGACTCCGCCTTCACGCAATTGGCGTGCGCGGCGGGAAGCTGCAACCACAAGAGAATATTTACTGTCTACTTTATTCATCATTTCATCAATGGATGGATATAACATGGTCGAAGCACCTCTTCTTCTTTTACTTGAAAGTTAGCACCGTCTATGAAAAGACAGCTTACTTTCTCACCTTACAATGTTCGGCAATAATGATAGATTGTATTCTCTCACAAGCGAGATTGATTTCATCGTTCACTACCGCATAATCATAATGCTGCAGTAAATTGATTTCGTCAACCGCTACGGACATGCGGTGGTCGATGGTCGCTTGGCTCTCTGTTCCCCGGCCCTGGATCCGATCCTTCAGTTCATCCAGCGACGGCGGCATCAGAAACACAAAGATACCCTCGGGAAACTTCTCCTTGACCTTCAGTGCGCCCTGCACTTCGATCTCCAGTATAATATCCTTACCGGAGGCTAAAGTTTCTTCCACAAAATCACGCGGGGTTCCATAATAGTTCCCGACGTATTCCGCATATTCGAGAAGCTGGTCGTTCTCAATCATATCCATGAATTGTTCCCGACTTTTGAAAAAATAGTTCACACCATGTACCTCACCGAGCCGTGGCGAACGCGTCGTAGCTGACACCGAATACACCAGCTCCGGAACCCGGCTGCGAAGTGCCGTACAGACGGTTCCCTTACCCACCCCGGAAGGACCGGACAATACAATCAATAATCCTCTAGACATAGTACTCCTCATCTTATTCGTCGTTGTCGTCATCTTTGCTGGACAGACGGTGAGCCACCGTTTCTGGCTGCACAGCCGATAAAATCACGTGATCGCTATCCGTAATGATAACAGCCCGTGTCCTTCGGCCATATGTAGCATCAATCAGCATATGACGGTCCCGTGCTTCTTGAATGATCCTCTTGATCGGAGCCGATTCAGGACTCACGATTGAGATGATCCGATTGGCCGATACGATGTTTCCGAAGCCAATATTAATAAGTTTGATTGCCATAGTGCGGTTGCTCCCCCTATACATTTGACTCTTACATGCCGATGAAGCTGCGGTCATTCCACATTAGCGGCTTGTTCACGAATCTTCTCCAGTTCCGCTTTCATTTCGACAACACGGTTTACCAGAGTCAGATGATTGGCTTTCGATCCAATCGTATTGACTTCTCTGTTCATTTCCTGAATCAGAAAATCCAGTTTACGGCCTACAGGGCTTTTCTGATGAAGCAGCTCTCTGCATTGCTCCAAATGGCTGTGAAGGCGAATCAACTCCTCGTCCACATTGGAACGTTCAGCAAACAGAGCAACTTCCATTCCGAATATATGTTCATCAACAGCAAGCGACCCGTCATCAAGAGATTCAATGCGCTGCCTCAGACGCTTCCGGTACTCTTCCGGAACTTCAGGAGCAAGTTCGGTCATTTCTCGGTGAAGCAGCTGTAATCGGTCAAGCCTCTGCTCGATATCCTTCACGAGAAAAGAACCTTCCCTGCTGCGCATCTGGATCAGACCCTCCAGCGCTTGTTCAAGACCTTGAAGAAGCGCATCATTCCATAACTTCTGCTGCGCTTCATCCATGGGAAGTCCGCTCGGACTAACAAGAACATCTGGCAGCGACAAAATATCCCGCACCGCCAGATCTCCCTTGATTCCATATGACTTCAAATCCTCGGCTGCCTGTAAATACGCCTGAACCATGGTGTGGTTCAGCACGGCACCCTGGGACTCGCCGTTGTTTTCCTTGTTAATATAAACATCAATCCGTCCGCGTCCGATTCGGCTCTGTACCGTCCGTCGAAGTGAATCCTCGAAGCAGGCCCATTCACGGGGCATACGAAAGACGATTTCACAATACCGATGATTGACCGACTTCACTTCGAAAGAGATACTGTAACCTTGAAAATCGACAACGGATTGCCCATATCCGGTCATACTCAATGACATCGGAATCACATCCATTACACTATTGTAATTGATAATTATTAATGAAACAAGGGGGTCAATCGGCGGCCCGATTTCTCCCAGACATACTCCATTAATTGTACGCTCATTTCATAGAACATAAACGGCGTCATCAAATATATGCCGTTAAAATGCTCTGTTGCAACATCCAACAGCTCCTTGCCGATCTTGACACCCATTGCCCGGCCCGCTTCGCCTTCAAGCCCGGCCATGCGGCTGCGGACTTCATCCGAGAGCTGAATGCCCGGCACCTCGTTATGCAGATACTCCGCGTTCCGTCCGCTTGCCAGCGGCATGATGCCGATAAAGATCGGGATATCCAGATGTGCCGTCGCTTCTCTCAGCCTAACCATTAACTCGGGATCGTACACGGGCTGCGTCATCACATAATCCGCACCGGAGGCAATCTTCTTCTCCAAGCGAGCAACCGCCTTGTCAAGATGCCTTACATTGGGATTGAACGCTGCGCCGACAACGAATTTGGCCTTCTGCTTCAGCGGCTTTCCGGAAAAAGCAATACCTTCGTTCAGCTGTTTGATTATGCGGATGATTTCAAATGAGGTCATGTCGTAAACCGAGCTGGAATCCGGCAAATCCCCGAAGCGTGCCGGATCCCCGGTCACCGCAAGCACATGGTCGATGCCGAGCGCATCAAAGCCCATCATGTGCGACTGCGTGCCGATCAGGTTTCGGTCACGGCAAGCGATGTGGATCAGCGGCCGCAATCCTGTCCGTGCTTGTACAAGATGGCCGAGCGCCATGTTGCTCATGCGAGTTACGGCCAGCGAGTTATCCGCAAGGGTCAGCGCATCGGCTCCCGCTTTTTTCAAAGCTTCCGCACCTTTCATGAACTTGGTGATATCCAAATCCCTTGGAGGGTCCAGCTCCACGATAACGGTATGTCGCTCCTTCACGATATCGACAATCGTCGGCTCCCCGCTGCGTTCATAAAATTGCTCCTGGGCCGTCTCGTGAATCACGATCCGGTTGACTTCAGCCTCCTCGACGATCGGAAGCGGCGCAGGCACGTAACCGGATAACGCCGATGAAATTTCAGCAATATGCTCCGGCGTCGTTCCACAGCACCCGCCAACAATCCGGGCGCCACGATCCGCAAACTCCAGTGCCGTCTTTCCGAAATACTCGGGACTCGCACCATACCGGTATTCCCCGTCCACATAGTCGGCGATCCCTGCATTCGGATAGACCGAAGCCGGAAGATTCATAATACCGTTCAAGGTTTCCAGCGCGCGCATGATGCCGTTTGGACCTGTCCGGCAGTTAAAGCCGATTACGTCCGCGCCTTCTTGGCTCAGGATGCGGTAAGCATCCGGCATCGTGAAGCCGTCCAGCGTGCGGGCAATATCCTCCACCGCAAACTGGCAGATCACCGGCAAGTCGCTTAGCATTCGAGCCTGCGCCAAAGCCAATTGAATTTCATCCACGTCATAGAACGTTTCGAGCAGAATGCCGTCAACGCCTTCCGATATGAGAACCGTCAGCTGCTCTTCGAAGTAACGCTTGAGCTCGCTCGTGGAAATGTTGCTTCTTTTGCCCGCGCGAATGGAGCCTACCGCACCCACTACATATCCGTTATCGCCAGCGGCTTCACGCGCAATTCTTACGCCTGCGCGGTTGATCTCTCCTACCTTCGCCTCCAAGCCGTATTTGGACAGCTTGTCATAATTGGCAGAGAACGTGTTCGTCTCAATGACCTGCGCACCAGCCTCAACATACTGGCGATGAACGTTCCCGATGACCTCCGGGGAGGTTAAATTCAGTTCTTCATATGATATGCCCACAGGAAATCCTTTTTGATATAAATAAGTACCCATCGCGCCGTCACCGACCAGTACCTGATTCTCCCATGCCTGCCGAAGATTCGGTTTCATCGCGTTTCTCCTCCACCCGACGTTTATTTTCAACTAATGTATCATAAAACCTCTCTAAAGATAAAGAGACAAAAGGGAGGCCTTCAGAAGGCCTCCCTACCGTGTCCACCCCTACAGGACAAACTTTAGAACATACCGTTTTTTGCTTTTGCGGGTGGGGATTGTTATGGCTGCCGGATCCTCTAACAGGCGAGCGTTCCTGCGTACACGACCTCGGCCGGCCCTGTCATGTACACATGATTGTCGGACTCCTCCCACTCGATGAACAAGTCTCCGCCTTTAAGAGAAATTGTTGCGCTGCGATCTGTCAATCCGTTCAGCACCGAGGACACCAATGTTGCGCAGGCGCCGGTGCCGCAGGCCAAGGTCGGCCCTGCACCGCGCTCCCATACCCACATATCTACTTGCCCCCGTGAGTTCACCGTCGCAAACTCCACGTTAATCTTTCTCGGGAAGAGCGGATGAACCTCAAGTTTGGGCCCCCATGCGCCGAGGTCGAAGTTAATGGCATCGTCCACATAAATGACGCAGTGCGGATTCCCCATGGATACCGCGGTGAAGCGGAATTCCCGGCCGTCCACTTCAATGGGATGATTCACCACCGGATGGAGATCGATCAATGTAGGCACGCTCAGTCCATCCAGGACCGGTTCACCCATATCGACCCGCACGCTGCTAACTTGACCGTCCTGAACCGTAAGGCGCACTTGTTGTACTCCGGCGCCGATGGTTTCAATGGTAATCTTCTCTCGGTCAATATAACCGTGATCATACACATACTTCGCGACACAACGAATGGCGTTGCCGCATTGTTCGGCTTCGGAACCATCTGAGTTCATGATGCGCATCATAAAATCAGCCTTCGCGGAAGGCAAAATATATACAAGTCCGTCTGCACCGATGCCGAAAAAGCGATTGCACAGCTTCACGGCCCGTTCGGATGCATTGGATGGAAGTTCTTGTTCGCCGTATACGACAACGAAGTCGTTGCCAAGTCCATGCATTTTCGTAAATTCCATCATAAAACCCATCTCCTCTGCAATTGCTATGCTCGTGCTTAGCATATCGCAGAGGTGATGGGCTATCCATTCAATTTATGCCGAAATATTTGCACTCTTCGTCATCATGTTGCGGCGGTTCCGGTTGCGGTTCCGTCTGCCTCCCCACACGCTTCCCGCTCCCATCAGGAAGGTAGGAATGCCGGCGGCCACGAGTGTCAGTGCCCATTCTTTCAAATCCAATGGAACGGTCTTAAAGATCGGCTGAAACGCCTCGATGTACATGACGCCGAGCATCAGCAATACCGAGGACAGCACAGCAAGCACCAACGCTTTGTTCTGAAGCGGATTGCGGTGGAAAATCGAACGCGAGCTGCGGCAGTCAAACACATGGATCAGCTGCGCCATGACGAGTGTGGCAAAGGCAACGGACTGTGCTTTGGCCAACTGGTCCGGATCATTCGGCGCGATGCGAAGCGTAATCCAAAATGCGCCAAGTGTACACAGGCCGATCAATATGCCGCGGCTGATGATTTTCCAACCAAGCCGTCTGGCAAAAATATTTTCCTTGGCTCCGCGCGGCTTGTGCTCCATCAGATCCTTCTCCGGCTGATCCACCCCGAGCGCCATAGCCGGGAGCCCATCCGTAACAAGGTTCACCCACAGAATCTGGATCGGAACGAGCGGAAGCGGCAGACCCATCATCATCGCAAAAAACATCGTCAGAATTTCGCCGACATTGGAAGCCAGCAAATAGCGGATAAACTTGCGAATATTTTCATAGATGCTGCGCCCCTCCTCAATCGCCGAAACAATCGTGGAGAAATTATCGTCACTGAGCACCAGCGACGACGCTTCCTTCGTTACGTCTGTACCGGTAATCCCCATGGCTATTCCGATATCCGCCGCTTTAATGGCTGGGGCGTCGTTCACGCCATCCCCCGTCATGGCAACCACATGCCCCTTACGCTGAAGCGACTTCACGATGCGGAGCTTATGCTCAGGGGATACGCGGGCATAAACAAAGGTCTGATCCACTCTCGCATCCAGCTCCTTGTCATCCATCCGGGATAACTCCTGGCCTGATAACGACAGGCCGTTCCTTGGCAGGATGCCCAGCTGGGCGGCGATCGCTTCCGCCGTCGTCCGGTGGTCGCCCGTGATCATGACGGTCTTGATGCCCGCGCGGCGGCATGTTGCAATCGCTTCGCGCACTTCACGGCGCGGCGGATCGATCATCCCCGCCAGCCCGACAAAGATAAGCTGGCTCTCGGCCTCTTTCTCCGTTTCCGGCTTGTCATAGGAACGCAAATCCCGATAAGCCAAACCAAGCACGCGCAGCGCGTCAGAAGCCATGCCTTCATTGGCCGCAAGCACCTTTTGACGGAGCGTAGCGGTAAGCGGCACAACGTTTCCGTCCCACATGATATAAGTGCATGCATCCAGCAGGACATCCGGCGCGCCTTTCGTGCAGAGCAAGCGCCCGCCCTGATGGCTGACGATGACGGACATCAGCTTTCGCTCCGAATCAAACGGAAACTCCTTGTCTCTCTGATAGATGGAGTTCAGGCTTCCCTTTGTCAATCCCATCTTGGACGATAGCGTCAGCAGCGCTCCTTCCGTCGGGTCCCCTTTTAATTCCCAGGCAGCAGCTGCCGGTTCTTCCTTGCTCTTGCGCTTGCTGCGCGTTTCTTCCTGCACGTTCTCATAGATTTCGGCATTGTTGCACAGCCCGCTGATTTGCAGTAATCTGCGCAGTCCCTGGTCGGACCGAAGCTCGACGGGTTTGCCCCTTTGAAGGATCTGACCCGTTGGGTCATAGCCCTGCCCGGTCACTTCCAATGAGCGCCCTCCCAGCCAAACTTGGGTTACGGTCATTTTATTCTGCGTGAGCGTCCCGGTTTTGTCCGAACAGATTACGGATGCACAGCCCAGCGTCTCCACGGAAGGCAGCTTGCGTACGATCGCTTTGCGCTTAATCATGCGCTGCACGCCGAGGGCGAGTGCAATCGTAACGATGGCCGGAAGCCCCTCAGGAATGGCCGCAACCGCAAGGCTGACTCCAGCGAGGAACATGCCTGCGGCAGGCTGTCCATGCAGAATGCCTGCTACGACAACCAGAATCGTAAGCCCCAGTGAAACGGCGATCAGGATTTTACCCAGCTGTTCCAGGCGATGCTGCAGCGGCGTCTCCTGTGACTCCGTATTCTGGATCAAATCGGCGATCTTGCCCATCTCCGTATCCATGCCGGTTCGGATGACAACGCCTTTGCCCGTACCGCGGGCCACCATCGTGCCCATAAAGCCGATGTTCTTGCGGTCGCCCAGCGGAACATCCGCATCGCGAATCGGCTCGGCATGTTTGTTCACCGGCAGGGACTCGCCGGTCAAGGCCGACTCCTCGACGCTGCAGCTGTTGATCTCGAGCCAGCGAACATCAGCCGGAATGCGGTCTCCGCTCTCCACGAGCACGACATCGCCAGGTACGAGTTCTCTAGCAGCAACTTGTACCACTTTGCCGTCCCGGATGACCCTGGACGTCGGCGCGGACAGCTGCTTCAAAGCCCGAAGCGACCGTTCTGCCCTGAATTCCTGGACGAAACCGAGGATCCCATTGATCAGGATGATGGCCACAATCGTTACGGCATCCAGATACTCGCCCAGCAGACCGGATACCAGGGTGGCTCCAAGGAGGACCAGCACCATGAAATCCTTAAATTGATTCAAGAACAGAACAAATGGAGAAATTTTAACGCCCTCGGAGAGCTCATTATAGCCGCTTTTTTTTCGTCTCTCCCCGGCTTCCTCTTCCGTGAGGCCCTGCTCCGGATGCATTTGCAGCACTTGCTGCAACTCATCCGTATCCATCTGATGCCATTGCTTTTGTTCCATGCTTCCTTTCCCTCCCGGTTGTTTTGCTCCGGCGGATGACAGCTTTTCCACCCTTTCTACGTAAATGTATTCGGACAGGTCCTGAATTATCACAGAAGGGGCCTTAAGTTTTTGAGGGAAATATGGCATCATAGAGAAGTACGATAGGAAGGGTAACAGACAGATAGGAGAATGAAGGATGGCATTAGACGGCATTGTCACACGTGCGATCGTGCATGAGCTTCAATCATGCCGGGGCGCACGGATCAATAAAATATATCAACCGAACGATCGGGACATCGTGTTTCATATACGCACCCAGCAAGGAAACGCCAAGCTGCTGCTATCCGCAAACCCCACGTATCCCAGGGTGCATCTGACGCAGGAGACCTTTCTGAATCCGGCCGAAGCCCCTATGTTTTGCATGATTCTGCGCAAGCATTGCGAGAGCGGCATCATCGAGGACATCCAGCAGGTGGGGATGGAACGAATTATCCATATTACGATCCGGCAGCGTGACGAACTCGGGGATATTTCCTCCAAGAAAATCATCGTCGAGCTCATGGGCAGACACAGCAACATCATTCTGCTCGATCCCGCAAGCGGCACCATTCTGGACGGCATCAACCATGTGACGCCAGCCATCAGCAGCTACCGCGTGGTTATGCCGGGATTCTCCTATACGAATCCGCCGGAGCAGCACAAGCTGAATCCGCTCGAAACCTTGCAGGAAGCCTTCCGGGAATCCTGTCTGATGAACGAGGAGCAGACCGTTCCATGGCTGGTCGGCGCGTTCAGCGGCCTCAGTCCGCTCGCGGCCCAGGAAATTGCCAACCGCGCAGGGGAAGGGAGTCCAGACGGGCTTGAAGGGGAAAAAGATTGCGGAAGTCTGTGGAGCGCATTTGATGAGGTCATGGAACAAGTACGAAACCATCAATATACGCCGGTTACAGGCGTCAATGCCAAAGGAAAGTCGGTGTTCTCCGTCATTCCGCTGACCTTGCTGGTGGACGAGACTACAACCTACGAGTCGGTCAGTCGATGCATGGAGGATTATTACGGGGATAAGGCGCAGCGGGATACGGTAAAACAGAAGGTAAGCGACCTCCTCCGATTCCTGCAGAATGAACGGACGAAGAACATCAAGAAGCTGGATAATCTGAACAAGGACTTGGAAGAAGCCGGGGATGCCGACCGGTATCGTATCTTTGGCGAGCTGCTCTTCGCTTCGCTCCACCAGATTCAGAAGGGCGACCGTGAGGTCCAGCTGGTCAACTTCTATGATGAAGAGCAGGCGACCGTCACCATTCCGCTGGATCGGCTCCTGACTCCGTCGGACAATGCGCAGCGCTATTTCAAAAAATATAACAAATACAAGAACAGCCTTGCGGTCATCGACGAACAGTTAATCAAAACCCGCGAAGAGATCAACTATATCGAGAATCTTCTGCAGCAGCTGTCGCATGCTTCCTTGAGCGACATCGATGAAATCCGGGACGAGCTGATCCAGCAGGGGTATTTGAGAGACCGCAATCGTAAAGCGAAGAAAAAGAAGAAAAACGACAAGCCGACGCTGCATGTCTATACTTCATCCGAAGGCATCGAGCTTTATGTTGGAAAAAACAACCTTCAAAACGAATACGTAACCAACCGCCTCGCTTCCTCAAATGATACATGGCTGCATACCAAGGATATCCCGGGCTCTCACGTGGTCATCCGAAGCAGCGAGTACGGGGATGCAACGCTGCAGGAAGCGGCACAGCTGGCGGCTTATTACAGTCAGGCCAAAGAATCCAGCAGCGTGCCTGTCGACTACACGCTCATTCGCCATGTACGCAAGCCGAATGGAGCCAAACCCGGGTTTGTCATTTATGACAATCAAAAAACGCTGTTCGTCACGCCGGACGAGCAGCGGATCAAGGCGATGCCCAGTTCGGTAAAAAACAATCGCAATTAAGATGAGCAACGAACTCGATATATCGTTCGTTTAACCACAAAACGGGTATCCGAAAGGTCGTAGGACCAGCCGGAGTACCCGTTTTTTCTTACTGTCATGCCGCGATTTCCTATACGAATCCGCCGGAGCGCGCAAACGTATTCCGCTCGAAACCCGCGCCGTGTTGTCGATCTTAGCTCCTTGCCCGCGCCTGTTGAAGCTCATCCAACACCTGGATGGATACCTGGCGGCTGCCGATATCCCCATGGAACACCTGGCCCTGCCTCTCGCCATGGTAATCGGATCCGGCGGTCACAATCAAACCGTATGCCTCGGCCATCGCCAAATACCGTTTCTCCTCTGCTGCCCCATGGTCCGAATGATAGACTTCAATCCCCTTGAAAGCAGCCTCTTCAATGACCGCTCTCACCAATGCATCATCGCCGTAGAGTCCAGGGTGCGCAAGCACCGGCACGCCCCCGGCTTCGCGTATCCATTCGCAGGCTTCCTTGGGATGAATCCGCGGCTGCGGCACATATGCAGCTGCGCCCTGTGCGAGATACCGGTCAAAGGCATCCCTTAGATCGAGGGCATGACCCTTAAGAACCAAGGCATCCGCAATATGCGGGCGGCCGATGCTCTCATCGGGTTCGAGCGGCCGCCCCAAGCCTCCGATCACTTCCTCCATCGTCAGCTCGATGCCTAGCCCTCTCAGCTTCGCCATGATCTTCTCATTGCGCTCCCCTCTTGTACGACGGAGCTCTGCCAGCCGCTTCAGAAACACGGGGTCCTGGTAATCTATGTAATAGCCCAGGACGTGAATATCCGTCCCGCCTGCCATGGTGCTGATTTCTACGCCAGGGACCACGATCATGTTGAGGCGTTCTCCGGCTTGCAGCGCCTCCTCGACACCGGCCACCGTGTCATGGTCCGTTATAGCTAGAGCCCCAAGTCCCCGCTCGAAAGCAAGCTGCACGTTCTCCGAAGGTGTGTTCATCCCGTCCGAAGCCTGGGTGTGGGAATGAAGGTCGCAGCCTGTCCGATTCATCGATTTATCTATGTCAATCAATCCCCTTTCGTTGTAAGTTCGGGTGTGCTTTATCGCTGGTTTTGCTGACGTTCCTTTAAATAGGCCAAAAACGTCATCGCCGACATCGGCAGCAGCGCGGACCGCAACTGAATGGAATAAAAATTCCGTTTAAACGAAGCATCCGCAATATCAATCATTTTGACTAAACCGAGCGCGGTTTCATGCTTGACCGTTGAGGTCGACAGCATCGTAATGCCGAGCCCTTCCTCTACCGCCGATTTCACCGCTCCCGTACTCCCAAGCTCCATGACCGTTTGGATGCTTTCGGGATCATACCCCCGCATAAGCAGCACATCCTCCATCACCTTCCGTGTGCCAGACCCCTTCTCGCGAAGCACAAACGGATACTTCAGCACATCCTCCAAATATATCGCATCTTTCCTTATTGCTAAAGGATGGCCGGAAGGAACGATCAGTTTCAACTCATCCTCCATGACCGAATCGAGAACCATATCCGGATGCTCCACAGGTGCCTCAATCAGCCCGAAATTCAGTTGATAGCCGGCGATTTCCTCGAGGATCTGCGTGGTGTTCATCACTTTCAGCATAATGGATATATCCGGATACTCCCGGCCGAAGGGCCCCAGCAATCTGGGCAGCACGTATTCCCCGATGGTCAGGCTTGCCCCCAGCTGCAGCCTTCCCTGAAGCTTATTAGAGAAAGCCGCCATCGCCGCGTCCGTTTCCTGCGACAGCTCCAGGCTCTTGCGGGCAAAAGGAAGCAGCGTCCTCCCGGCTTCGGACAATTCCATGCGCTTGGTGGAACGAATGAGGAGCTTTGTTCCAAAATACTCCTCGAGCGATTGTACCTGCATCGTCACAGCAGGCTGGCTCATATGAAGCGCCTGGGCAGCAGCGGAAAAACTCCCGCGCTCTGCTACCGTGTAAAAAATATGTAGCTGATGAAAGTTCATAACATCGGTTCCCCTCTCGCTGCCGCTTTTGTATTTATCATTGTAACGGATCGCGGCGGAGCATACAAAAAAGACATCCGCGCTTACGCTCGCATGCCATATGAAAACTCTATTTCTTTATTTACGTTTACGGCTGTTCTTAATCAGTGTCATGCGACGTGAATGGCGAAGCCATGAGTAATAAGACTTCAGGTCTCGAAGCTCAATGGTTTCTGACATACGTCCCAAAAAAGTTACAATAATCATCCGATGCAGCGGGTTGCCAATCAGATCACGTTCATGCTCCAGCTCCGAGAACTCCGCCACAACAACGAGGTCGTCGTCAATCAGATAGACATCCTGCTCGTTGCGGTAATACGGCACGATCCGGTCCTGCTTCAGGCACTCCCACATCCATGTCCCGATTTCCTCATGGGACGTGTCGTTACCTTGAACCCGGTCCGTATAACGGCTCTTGGCATGATTGGTAATGACGATGTCGGCGACCTTTTTATCATTTAACGTAATATAAAACGGCTCATAGGTGCTCCACCGCTCAGTCCCTTTGTCGCGCATGGAATATCACTCTCCACCAAATGGGTCTTTGTATCTATGTATATATACCCAACATATTACATCATTCCACTGGCATTCACAAGATTGAAACCTCGCTTCTTGTGAACAATCACCGAAAATTTAGAAATATCTCTAGTTGTATCCTGTGCGTTGGGGCGCTGACGCCCGAATGGAATGATGGGTTTGATTAAAATGTAAATTGTACCTTACTTATACTATTTTATCAAACAAGATTCCGAATTATGCCAATCTATCGTCATCAATCCATAATAAACTTTATAAAGCCATGCCCACGCTCCAACTTTATACTTACCGATAGTTTAAAAAAAGCGGCCCTACGGGGGCCGCTTTACGCTCTTCTCACTAACTTATGCGATTTGCGTTAGATTCACGATCAGGCACATCATGCTAAGGTCCGTAAAACTTCGCTTTATCCGGTCCTTTGCTGCTGTACTCCGTCTTAATCTCATTCCGGTAGGAGCGCTCGATCTTACGAACGTAGGACAATCTCCGGATGTTCTTCATTGTTTCCTCGGCGCGGTCAGCATTGACGTACATGACAACATAATGCATGCGGCGTGATATATAGTGCACACTGCCGTATTTCTCCAAATTCCTTGCTGCCTTCACATCGCTGACCCATATAATAAAACCGGTCCGTTCAGCCAACATCCTAAGCTCCTCGCCTCGCTTTCGTCTCTATCTCTAGTCTTTGCCTATTATCCGCACGAACAAGCTCCGCCGCTGCCGCAACCCTTCTTGGGAAGAGGATCGTTGCCCGGAACCTTGATGCTCTCCGAAACCGAAAAAGCAATCTTCTCCGACATCGAATGCAGCAGATCGTCCAGATTCTTCTCCGCCTGCTTGAACCGGGCTACAGGCTCGAAAGCCTCAAGCTCCGCTTCCACCGCGGCTACTTCATCCTTTGCCGAATGGTAATTCGGGTGAAAGTGACCGAACCGCTGGGTCTCTTCAAACAGCTCTTTCTTGGACTCAAGCTTTTTGATTAAAGCCTGAATCATAGGATCACCCTCAACTGCCTGCTTCCAATATAGATAATCCGCCACTTCGACGGAAGCATTAATCATGTCGCCTATTTCATAGGCATAGGTGAGCACCTCGGCCATATCGACCGTATTTATTTCCGATACGCTCATGAACTCATCCCGCTTTTCTATTAGTTTGGCCCACGCTTTGTTTGTGGACTCTTTCATCATAGCATAACGCTCGTATCTTAAGAAGGGGGAATTCATACGCTTTTACGGAATCACAAGCCGCATTTCCTTCCATTCCCCTTCGCCTAACTGCACCACGGTTTCCGTCATTTCGGAATCAGATTCGGAGTCCGGATCGTATAACGCTCCCGAAATTTTCCATGGCTGCCGCTCGAGCTGAAATGGAATAAACTCCATCCGGCTGCCATCGACCGCAATCTCTAATTTAGCTGACAATTCAAGCGCCTGCTCCATCATTTGCTTGGCCGTCGAACCGTGATAAGAGCGCCAATCCCGTGTCCACATGATGGGAATCCGGTTCAAATCCGGAACGATTGACGTTATATCCGGAAGGCTGTGGTCCAATTCAAGAGCAAGCTCGCTGCGCGCAGGGCGAATCAAACTGCTGGATGGGCTGCCAGAATAACCCGGCATGACGTAACGGTTATCTTCTTCATCACAGGCCCCGGGTACCGCTTTATCTTTCGGAGCTGCGCCGATAAATCGTGAAAGCTCATCCTTGCCCGTTCTTTCAAGCTCTTTGCCCCACTGACATAAGGCAGCATGCACGTTCTCCGGAATTCCCGCCGCAGCATACTCCGTAAAAAATGCCTTGATCGCTTCCAGCCCCATTCCTGCCATCGCCGCCTGAGCCACCGAATCCCTGGTCAGACGATAGACCGTCATTACGTCATCCGAGATGCGCTCCGTGCACAGGGCAGCCGTAAACTTGACCGTGTAAGACGCGTCAGGCGGAATCAATATGTCAAAATCCGGCTGGATAAACAGCCCCGAAGATCCGGTGTTATCCTGGCTGCTTCCACTCAGCAAGGAGCAGGGATCCATACGCCACCGGAACAGGAATTGGCCATCGTGATCCATGCCAAGATCGGTGTAACCGCAGCCGGTTAATAAACGGAGCCATGAAGCTGCGTCCTCCGCGGACAATTCCTTTCCGCTACTTGGCTCCAAGTTCTGGGGCTCCTCGCCATATGCCAATGTGTGCTGAGCATAGTACCACATCCCACCGATCCGTGATGAGTGACAAATCCGCCATGTGAAATGCTGATACTCGGCCAAACTCGGAACATAGCGTTCCATCATGCGCAACAGAACCAATCGGTCCATCGCTTCGCGCGTGAGTGCAAGCCAATGGCGCAATGCGGTCATGTTCAGTCTAAGCTCCCCTTGCTCCAGGGCGACCAGATCAAACGAAAACAGCAAATCCAATACAACCGCAATATGTGGTGGGTAAACATCAGCGTGATCATATTGAAGTGCAAGCCCCTCAACATCGGATGGCGATAATTCCACCACGCTCCCCAGCTTCTGAATAAATTTTTTATGCAGAACCCCTTTAGCAGTCACAGCCACTCGGTTCTTAGCGACATATACGAGAACGTTGAACATATCGACTGCTATCCCGCTTCTTCCCTCCTGCTGGAGCTTCACGGCAGCTGCGGGAACGGAACCCGCCTTGAGATCGCCAAAGGCCTCCTGGAGAATCTGAAGCTTATCAAAAGGGATGAAATACATCCTCTCGCCCCAGCCCTGCTTCACCGCTTGAACCCATCGCTGCTGCCTCAAGGATAAGAAGGCGAGCTGCACTTCCACGCCGCTCAAGCGCCGAACGCGCAGCGAGCGAAGTTTGTCGTCATCAAATCGCTGCCCGGCAAAACGGCTCCAGATATGATGAAGGACCGACCGCTCCTTTGGAAGAAGCCGATCTAAGCTTATGACATCCGCCACGTCCTGCTGTTCCATCATCTCCACGAGGCCTCCTTCCCGTCAGGAATCTGCAGGCGATGCCTATGCCGCATCGATGACATGTCAAGGAAGGCTGGGTGCTTCGCTTGAATCGCGTGATATTCATACCCCTGCTCAATCAAGAACAGCTGACGCCGGATCGCAAACATCTCCTCCCGGCTCTCCTCCGTTACCAATACATAAAAATAAGCCCGGTTCTCCCCCTGCTTCGGCCGCAGCAAGCGTCCGAGACGCTGCGCCTCCTCCTGCCTTGAGCCGTAACTTCCCGAAACCTCGATCGCCACGGAGGCATCGGGCAGGTCAACGGCGAAGTTAGCCACTTTCGAAACGACAAGTACACGGACGGTTCCTTCCCGGAAAGCCTTATACCATTCATTGCGCTGATCCTGCGTCATCTGCCCCGTAATGAGAGGGGCCTGCAGCTCCTCGGCAATGGCATGAAGCTGATCCAGGTATTGCCCAATAATCAGCGTCTGTGCATCCTTGTGGAAATCCACGAGCTGCCGAATCACGCGGAGCTTGGACGGATTTTCGGCAGCCAGCCGATACTGATCCCTTTTGCCCGCCGTCTCGCAGGCTGCTCTGATCTCATCCGGCAGCGGCACCTTAATCTCCGTACAGTCCACCGAAGCAATCCAGCCCTGCTCCTCCAGCCTTTTCCACGGCATTTCATATCGTTTGGGGCCGATCAACGAGAATACGTCATGCTCCCTTCCATCCTCTCGAACCAGGGTGGCGGTCAGTCCGAGCCTGCGGGTCGCTTGAATATCAGCCGTCGCACGGAATACCGGTGCCGGAAGAAGATGAACCTCATCATAGATGATTAAGCCCCAGCGGCGTTCATTAAACAGCTTCATATGCTGCTGTTCATCCCCCTTGCCTTGTCGGTGGGTCAGGATGTGATAGGTGGCGACCGTTACCGGCCTCACCTCTTTGCGCTGACCGGAGTATTCACCGATCTCCTCCACGGACAGCGAGGTTTTCTGCAGCAGCTCGGCGATCCACTGCCGTACAGACGTTGTGTTGGAAGTGAGGATCAGAGTCTCGCACTGCAGATCGCGCATCGCAGCGATGCCAATGACCGTTTTCCCGGCACCGCAAGGCAGGACAAGGACCCCGTTGCCGCCTTCACCGCCGACATCCCTGAAGGAATCGGCAGCCTTCCGCTGATAGTCGCGGAGCTGAAAGCGCTGATCGTTGGATCCGCCGTTGGAGTCTTCAAGACCCCCACTGTCCGGCTTTTCACCACGCCAAAGAATGTTCAGATATTGCCCGTCCATATATCCCGCGTGGTCCAGCACAGGATAGCCGAGCCGGGTCAGCTCCTGCTTCAATAGGCCACGTCGGTCTGAAGGCACTTCTGCTTCCTTCGGCGAAATCAATCGAACGCCGATTTCCTTCAGGGAGCGATGGGATATCAGCTCCTGCATCAAGGCTTCCTCATGACTAGATAGCAGCAATGAGCGGTCAAGCGTGGGATGCGGGAGCAGCGACAGCTGTCCGTAACGCCCAACAAGTTGGCAAACCTCTTCGAGCAGAGCTGCCGGCACATCCCATCGTGACAGCGACCGAAGGCTCGAACAAATTGCCTCAGCCGTCATTCCCCCGGCAGCGGCGTTCCATAAGGATAACGGGGTGAGGCGATATGTATGAAAAGACGAAGGACTTTTGATCAAATCCGCATACTGGGCCAGTTGTACGCGTGCGATCTCAGCATCCGCATGAGCGGTTTCAAGCAATATGGTCCGATCCCGCTGGACGATGCATGGCTTGTTATGCACCCTATTCCCTCCTCGTAACGTTTGGTCATCTTAAAAAAAAAGAAGCCCACATCCATGTCCATGGATCTGAACTTCCCCTATGATCTATAGGATTTCCAAATTACGAGCGTTCATGCGCGATGATTGCGATTTTCTTAAAGTCTAGTCCCCGTTCTGATAGCTCGACACCATCTCGACCAGCAGCTTCGCCCCATAACGCATGGCATCTTCATCAAAGTCGAACATCGGATGGTGATGCGGATAGATTGCCGCCTTATCCGGGTTACCGGCTCCAACGAAAATGAAGCAGCCCGGAATTTCCTTCAAGTAGTATGCAAAATCCTCTGCCGGCATCAGTTTGGGTGACACCTTGACCTGATCCGCTTCGAATACCTTAGGGGCCGTACGGAAGAAGCGAGCGGTTTCGGTCTCATCATTCACCAAGGGTGGATACCCGACGAGATATCGAACCGCTGCTTTCGTGCCGTAGGTTTCCGAAACCGTCCGGGTCATATGCTCGATCCGCTCCCGTATTAGCGTCCGGGTAGGTTCGTCAAAGGTGCGTACCGTTCCCGTGATCCGGCAAGAGGAAGCAATGACGTTTTGCGCCGTTCCGGCTTGCATCGTTCCTACCGTAACCACGGCAGGCTGCAGCGGATCTACCGTGCGGCTTACAATGGTTTGAAGCTGCATGACCAGCGCTGCTCCCGCTACCAGGGCATCGGCTGTCACATGCGGCATACCGCCGTGTCCCCCGCGCCCCGTAATATCAATGAAGAACTCATCCGCCGCAGCCATCAGCGGACCTGGCGCGCTCGCTGCGGTTCCTACTGGAAACGGCGTCCATAAGTGGAGACCATAGACAACGTCGGCTCCGTCAAGCGCTCCATCCTTGATCATCTCTACCGCACCGCCGGGGCAGACTTCCTCCGCCGGTTGAAACATGAAACGAATCTCGCCCTGAACTTCTTCCGGGTACGTGCTGTAGTAAGCCGCAGCCCCCAGCAGCATGGATGCATGCCCGTCATGCCCGCAAGCATGCATCGCTCCTTGCACCCGCGATTTGTACTCGCAGCTCTTGCCGTCTTCAATCGGCAGCGCATCCATGTCGGAGCGCAGCACAACGGTCTTGCCGGGTTTATCTCCTCTTAGAATTCCTATCACTCCATGACCGCCTACGCCTGTCTTGACCTCCAGACCAAGCTCCTGCAGCCGGGTTGCTATAAATGTCGAAGTTTCCTTCTCCTGGAACGAAAGTTCCGGGTGCATATGTAAATGACGCCGCCATTCCACCATCCGTGGATACCATTGTTCCCAAAATGCTTCCTTCATCAAGTTCCATCATCCTTCCCCGCTATATGCGGCTCAATCGATCGCAAGAAATCCGTGAAGCTTGCTCAGCAGCAGCCCGTGCCCAACCATGGCATCCATTCGGCCGCTTTCCTTCATCTTGCGATACACATCCCTGAGCGGGACCCACATAGCTCTAACATCTTCGTCCTCATCTTGATTCGACTCGTGGCTAACGGACACCTTCAAATCGTCGGTGAAATAAAAATGAACGTTCCGGTTGGCTAGAGAAGCCATCGGATAAGCGCTGCCCATGTAGGACAAGTCCTTGCACAGTACACCTGCCTCTTCCTCAAGCTCCCGCTTCACGGCAAGCTTCCGTTCCTCACCGGGTCTCACCGTTCCGCCAGGAAGCTCCCAAGTGATCTCATCCACCGCTTCCCGGTGCTGGCATACCAGGAGCAGACATCCTTGATAAACGGCCACAACCGCTGTTGATTCCGGAATCCGGTCGATCACGACAATTTCCTTCTGCCCGTTCTCTTCCACTACATAATAATCCGTGCGGTAAACGACGCGGTTCATCGGCCATATCCACCCTTCGCTTGAATTGAAGTCCTATGAATATATAACCACCGGAATGGAAAGCGTACATTTCACAGCGTTTTCACTTGCTTTTATTTTAGCAGAAAAGAAGAATGCCTGTCGTTATCAAAAACTCATCTGGATAAAAGGTCTCAATTGAAGCGTGACGGGCGGTACAGGCTTGCACAAGTTCCTGAAACATACTATCATATTAAAGAACTTTGCAAGGACTATTAAGGGGGTTACGACCACATGATTTTCGAAAATACAGGCTTGGACGGATTGCACAGCGATTTAGCTTACCTCGATGAATGTGCCGAGAAAGTAGGCTTCATTCGTTGGCAGTGGGAATACTACCGCGCTACATATGACTTGAAAATCGAAGATAAAAAAAATCAGGCTGAATACTTCCTGCGCATTAACACCCGCGCTGTTGAAGGCAAGCTCGAAAAACCGGATACCATCCTCAAAATCGAAGCGGTATACCTGGGTAAAGCCACGTTCCCGCACGGACTCGAGTATGAATCCATGGCTCCACAGCCCGTTATGAATGTGGCCACCAAGAAGCTTCAAGAGCTCAAAGCTCTTCTGGAAGCGTAAGGTCGAACATTATGAATACGACCAAACCTCAGCCGAAGAGAGGGACGCCTGATTTTCAACTGCTGATCCTTACCTTGCTGTTGGTGGGATTCGGACTGATCATGGTGTTCAGTTCCAGCTCCAGCTTGGCCGTTTTCAATGAAAAATTCAATAACGATCCGCTGCATTTTACGAAGCGGCAAGTCGCGTTTGCCGTCCTTGGCACATTGGTTATGTTTGTTGCCATGAACATCAACTATAAAAAGTACAAAAAGCTATTCATACCGGTGTTTTTTCTAACCTTGATGCTGCTGATTCTTGTGGTGATCATCGGTTCCGCAACCAACGGAGCCACAAGCTGGTTTAACCTGGGGAAATTCGGCATCCAGCCGACAGAACTGGCCAAAATAGCGACCATTGTCTATCTGGCAGCGTTGATCACCAAAAAAGGGGAACGAATCCGTCAATGGAAGGGCGGTTTCTTCCCCGTACTCATTATTGTAGGGATCGTAGCGGGACTGATCATGCTTCAGCCGGACCTGGGCTCCTGTTTCATCCTTGTGGCTACCAGCGGACTGCTGATCTATGCCGGCGGCGCCAGCCTCAAGCATATCCTCGGATGTATCTCGCTTGTTGCGCTTGGCCTGGTGCTCACACTGGGAGTCGGATCGCTCTTTAACTCCGGCGGAGATCAGGAAGAGGCTTCCAAGAACTATAAGATGGGCCGGATTGAGGCCTTCATGGACCCGTTCCACGATGAGTCGGACACGGGCTACAATTTGGTTCAATCGCTGATCGCCATCGGTCAGGGCGGTGTCACCGGAGCCGGTTACGGGGAGAGCGTGCAGAAGCTGCATTATCTGCCGAATCCTTACAACGACTTTATCTTTTCGGTCATCGGCGAAGAATTCGGTTTTATCGGAACCGCGATATTCCTCCTGCTCTACTTATATTTTATCCTGCGAGGGATCATTGTTTCGCTTCGCTGTTCGGATCCCTTCGGTACCTTGACCGGCGTCGGCATCATGGGACTGATCGCCATTCAGGCCTTCATCAATATCGGCGGGGTGACCAATACCATCCCGATAACGGGCGTTACCCTCCCGTTCATCAGTTATGGCGGATCCTCGCTGCTGGTCATGATGCTGAGTATGGGAATCGTGCTTAGCATATCCAGGGACAGCAACCGTCCGATGAAAGAGGAGCAGGTTAAATCCGTAATTAAAAAAGACTACCGGGCAATCCGGTAGTCTTTTTTTCGATTTTTTTCATCATTAGCGGGGCACGATCCCCTATGGTCGTCTTATTTGGCTCGAAGCTGAATATCGTCGATTTCATCGTCTTTAAACGCTACGCCTTCGACCTTCACGTTGACCTCAACCACTCGAAGCCCTGTCATGCTCTCGACAGCTTCGCGGACATTCTGTTGAAGCATGCGGCACACTTCATGTATTGGTGTCTCATAGAGCACGATAATCCGCAGGTCGATCGCCGCTTCCAGCTGACCTACTTCCACGGTAACACCCTTTTGCACATTTTTGCCGCTCAGTCTCTTAGCCCAGCCCTCGGACAATCCACCGGACATGGCTGCAATACCTGGGGTTTCCAAGGCAGCCAATCCGGCAATTTTCGAGACGACATCATCCGATATTCGAATCAAACCGTTATCCAGTTGAAGTTGTTCCGTCATGCCATATCCTCCTTCACCTCATTATCCGTTATTGTAAATCGTAACGGACCCAAAAAGCAAATGCTCCCTTCAGAAAACAGGGATAATTTTTCGAAAAATTTGGGTATATTGTAGAAAGCGATGCGAGAATCGTCGTTTCCAATCGCAAGAACTCATCAGTACATAAACCATAAGGTAGGTGTCGGTTATGAAAAAATGGCTAAATCCCGCGCTTCTCATCTTCACTTTTTTACTGAGCGCGCTGGGACACTTTGCGAACTGGAACTTCACGCTCCAATTCATTTTGTCTTCGATCTCGGTTATTTTTGTCGCCGGTTTTCTAGGCAAAGCAACCGAAAGCGTTGCGCATTACGCGGGTCAACGACTCGGGGGATTCCTCAACGCCACCTTCGGTAACGCGGCAGAGCTGATCATCGCCATCCTGCTGATCAAGGAAGGCTTGTACGATATGGTGAAGGCAAGCATCACCGGCTCCATTATCGGCAACTTGCTGCTCGTTCTCGGGCTCAGCCTGTTTGCCGGGGGCCTCAAGTTTAAAATCCAAAAATACAATGTGACGCTGGCAGGTCTGAACGGATCCCTGATGACGCTGGCCATTATCGCGTTGTTCATCCCTGCAGTCTTTCTGAATACCCACTCCATTACGGAGAGTGAAACCAAGACGCTCAGCCTCATTGTAGCGGGAATTCTTATCGTGTCCTACATCGCATGGCTTGGATTCTCAATGATTACCCACAAAAATTATTTGGCGGATGTCAGCGACGATCACGACCAGGATGCGCTGCCGCACGAGCACGGCCCCACCTGGTCCAAGAAACGCTCGATTCTGTATCTTGTCGTCGCCACCGTCATGGTCGCGTTTGTCAGCGAATGGCTTGTCGGGGTCCTTGAGCCTATCAGTCACGAGTATGGCCTCAGCGAGCTGTTTATCGGGGCCTTCTTGGTAGCGATTATCGGTAACGCCGCCGAACATAGTGCAGCTATCATGCTGGCGATGAAGAACAAAATCGGCGCCGCCGTTGAAATTGCCGTTGGCAGCAGCCTGCAGATCGCCCTGTTCGTTGCTCCCGTGCTTGTGTTTATCAGCTTCTTTCTCGGAGATACGATGGATCTCGTGTTCACCACGCTGGAGCTGGTCGCCATCGGCGTCGCCGTATTCATTGCCAGATCCATCACGCAGGACGGTGCATCCAACTGGTATGAAGGCCTTCTGCTGCTCGCCGTATACGTCATACTGGGCGTCTCGTTCTTCCTCGTCTAAGCGTAGGAAACGGTCCACCCGCACAGCTGCATACATCGTGCGCGATGCCATCCTATCCACAAGAAAAAAACGCATGCCGCCTGAGTGCGACATGCGTTTCTCTATGTATGCGCCTGTACGAGTACAGGCTATTTGGATTGATTCATGGCTTCGTACAGGACCGCCAGATTGCGTTCAAGCTTGCTGATCAGCTGCTTTCCCGTACTTTCCGGAAGAAGCCCGGCCCGCACCGCGAAATCAACCTCTTTTGAAAAACCGTACATTTGGGTATCCAGCACTTCCTCATAGAGAGGGCAATAACGGGTCGCCAGATTCTCCATCTGTACTTCAATAAGCTTTAGGATTTTATCTGCATCTTCATGTAGAAGACTGATCGCTTTGAGATTCAGCTGTTCCTGTAAATCAGATGAAGTCATGATCTTCCCCCCTATGTCAAAAATCACAGCACAGTTACTATCTTTAATATTAGTCGAAATCGTTTCTCAATACAAGGACCTGAACAAAATAGACCCTTTCTCTACGAAAAAACACCCTTCCATTCTATGGAAGGGTGTTTTTGGCGACTGTTATTCAGCCACGACGGATACATTCAAACCATGCTTGGTGAATACGTCGATCATTGCCTTTTTAGCTGCATCAGCATCAGGTCCATGTACATGCAGTTCATAGCTTTGGCTGTTGACAAGCGTTGTGAACAGACCCAAGATGCTCTTAACATCAATGTACTTGTTCTCCGCCTGTAAAACGATGGAGGATGAGAACTGGCTGGCGGTTTGCGAAATTTCTACGATAGATTGATTGTTATTGGACATACGAATCCCTCCGTAACTTTAGGATCTGAATAAAGCTCATCACTGCACCTTCATGATACATTGAATCCGTTTTCTTATGCAACATTTTTTCCAATCTATTTAAGATTTTCCGGATTTAACGCTGCCAGTTCTGGAATAACAAATATACCATCCTTGCGAATGAGACGGTCATCAAAGTAGATTTCCCCGCCGCCGTACTCCGGACGCTGGATCAACACGAGGTCCCAGTGAATCGAGGAACGATTGCCGTTGTCTGTTACATCATATGCTTGACCTGGCGTAAAATGCAGGCTACCTGCGATTTTCTCGTCAAACAGAATATCTTTCATCGGTGTCAAAATGTACGGGTTGAAGCCGATGGCAAACTCGCCGATATATCTTGCACCTTCGTCCGCATCAAGGATCTCGTTCAGCCGCTTCGTGTCGCTGCCTGTTGCTTCGACGATTTTTCCGTTTTCAAAGCGGAATTTAATATTTTCGAAGGTGACGCCATTGTAAAGAGTCGGTGTATTGTAAGCGATCGTTCCGTTAACCGAATCACGAACAGGCGCTGTGTATACCTCGCCATCCGGAATGTTTTTCTGGCCGGAGCATTTCTCCGCGCCGATGTTCTTGATCGAGAAGCTGAGGTCCGTTCCCGGTCCCACGATGCGAACCTTGTCGGTATTCCTCATCAGCTCGGCCAAAGGATCCTGCGCGCGGTCCATTTTGGAATAGTCCAGATTGCACACATCGAAGTAGAAATCCTCAAACGCCTCCGTGCTGGTGTTGGCAAGCTGCGCCATGCTGGCGTTCGGATAGCGGAGAACCACCCATTTCGTACGCTTGACACGTTCTTCGCTATGTACGGGATGCGAGTAAAGCGCATTGTACAGCTTCATGTTTTCCTCAGGCACGTCAGCCATATCGTTGACGTTCTCGCCTGCGCGGATACCGATGTAACAATCCATTTTCTTCATGCGCTCAAGATCCAGCTCAGCCCACAGCTCAAGCTGCTCCTTGTTTGCGTTCTTCAGCATGGCCCGTTGAACCGTGCGATCTGTCAATTGCACGAACGGGCGGCCGCCTTGATTCGAAACCTCCTCAATGATGGCATTCAGCAGATCGCGCTCCGATCCGATCATTTCAATGAGCACATTTTCACCTGGCTGCATATCTACCGAATAGTTCACGAGATTTTGAGCCAGTTTTTGAATTCTGGGATCACGCATATGTCATATCCTCCTTATGATGACTGTTCCCCTACATATGAATTGAACAGCGGTAAATTTATAAATTATTGTAGCATGCAACCAACACGAAGTCAGCGTTCATCGTTAAAAAAATTTTCATGGCTGATCCTTCAATAACCGGTAAATGTAACATCGGACAGCAGCGTTTCCGTGCGGGTTCTGCCCTGCTCGTCAACAAAAAACAACGTTCGTTCCATAGTCAGTTTGGTAGGAAGCTGTTTTTTGTTGTTAATCGTAACATGAGAGACCGAAACGGCATCCGCCTTGCTGAGCATGTTCTTCATTTCATTATAGTCTCGCTGCCAGACGGCCTTCAGTCGTTTACGAACCTTAGGGTCTGCACTGTACAAAGGATCCCCTTTGCGTTCGATCCGCGCAGCCAGCGCCTTCATCTGCTCATCCAGCGATCCATAGACCATATTGGCTGCCGCCTCGGGTGACAGCTCGATGCGCAGCACCTTGGTTCCTCTTGCCGCCCCCAGCTCCTGGGTCACCGTCTTCTCCGACTTTCCGATATACTCCAGCAGTTCCAGCGGATTCAAGCGGGTGATCCACATTTCTTCGGCATGTTCCGATGACAGCGTGCTCCACTTGCCTTCTTTGCGCTTCAGTGCCACTGTAAGCCCATCTGATTTATATACCGAATCCGCTGATACCTTATCCTTCTGTATTGTTGTCCCTTTGTCCCTTGATGATAGTGTCAAATCCGTATGATGCTGCAGATTGCCTTCAAATGCCAAACTTTGCTGAAACGGTCCGTTTTCTCCGGTCCGAATCGCTGCTTCTCCCCGAAAAGAGAAATTATCAACGCCCGACAGCCCCGACAGGGCACGGTTAAACGACTCTTCGGCCGACAACTGCTCCTGCCAGGCACATCCGGTTAGGCAAAAGACAAACAAAACCATTCCGATGACGCTCCGTGATCTTCTCATTCTCATAATCATCAGCCTCTCGTTGATCTTGCTCTTAGGCTATCCGCGGCCCCTTACATTATGCAGATTACAGAAAAAACCCTGCAGCCACTAAATAGCTGCAGGGTTTTTAATCCAGTCCGATTTCAGCTTCCGCCCTCTCCACGACAATCCGGTTGCGGCCGCCATTCTTCGCTTCGTAAAGGGCCATATCCGCTCGATAGAAGAGAGACTCTACGCTGATCTTGTCATTGGTCCAGTTCCATTCGGAAATTCCGCAGGACACCGTTACGCGGGGATCGGTCTCTTCCGATACCCTTATGCGAATCCGTTCGGCGACCTGCATCGCCTGTTGAATGCCGAGTCCCGGCAAATACACGGCAAGCTCTTCACCGCCCCAGCGGGCTGGAATATCGCTGTGCCGTATCGTTGTCTTCACGATGCTGCTGACCTGCTTCAGAATTTTGTCCCCCCGCTGGTGACCGAACGTATCATTGACCTGCTTGAATTCATCGATATCCACAACGATGAGAGAACCGCAAAAATCACGGTTCTGACATTCATGGATCATTTCGTCAAGATAATGTCTCGCATACAGTTCAGTCAGCATATCCCGGTTAGCCATTCTCCTCACTTCCGCATGCAGAAAAGCATTGCCGATAGCCAGACCAATATGGCTGGTCAGAGCTTGAAGCAGCCGATAGCTGTCATAGGAAAAATAATGCGGCTTCGCATGGGTGAGAAGAACAACGCCCCGTACCTCACCGTTAACGGTTAGCGGAGTAGCAATCATCGAGCTGGAATGGGTGCTCTCCATAAGCCTGGATTCCGCCGGACGTTCTTCGTGATAGTCTGACAGGATGAGGGGCTCCTTCGAATGATAGACTAGGCCGCCCAAACCATAATCCTTCTCAAAGACCTCCTTGGCAAGCCACTCGGCGTTGCAGGATACCACTTCAAGACCGCCAAGCTCCTCGTTATAAATCAAAATGCAGCAGTAATCGGCTTCAAGAATCTTTAGCAGCTCATGGTTGGCAAACTGAAATATCTCCGCCAAATGCAGGCTTTTGTTCAACCGCTGTGTCAGTTCATTAATCATACGGAGCTCATGAATCATCAGATTGGACTGCTCGTACAATTTGGCATTCTCAAACGCGGTGCCGGCAGCGTCGGCCATCATCCCGAGCAGCTCCAGATCCATATCGGGCAGCTCGGACTTGTCCACTTCCACATGGAGTACGCCATAAACGCCCTGCTTGCCTCCCATGGGAATCCCGATTTCCACGATCGAATCGGATTCCTCATGTTCATCAATCGTGAGGGTACCCTCCATAAATGTCCGCACATAAACCTCTTTCTGCCAATGATGAAGCAGCAGAGGACGTACAAGCGGATGTCCACTCTCATGGTCCTGAGACATAAACAATTCGACTTTGGCCTTGGGATACAGCGCCAGGACACTGTCGATAGCCTCCACCAGCACGCTGTCCACATCAATCTGGATATGCATCCGTTTGACATACTGAAACATGATGGAACGCCTGTGCACCTCACGCTCAGCTTGGGTGTGGACTTTCTCCAGATCATCAGCAAACACGTACTCCAGCTTCCGATAGAAGCAGGAACGAAACAATAAGGCGTATGTTTCTGTCAGCATAAGTGATTGTTCCGGCTCCATTGCCTGTGAGGAAACACTGACCATCACCGCAAATACATCACCATGAATGCGAGTGAAGAGCGGGACAGCGCACAGCACGCTTCCCTCAAACGAACCCTTTCCCATTCCTTGCGCCGCTTCCTTGGTGTTCAAAGCAAGCGATAATGTCTCATCTTCACTTACATTAAGGTATTCCGTTATATCGGAAGCCCCTGTCAGCCAAGCTCCCTCATGAGAAAGAAGGGCCCAGCTGAATTTCTTCATCGCCTGTGTGCCTGCGCTTTCTCTTAGCCACTCCAGATAGCTGTCTGATATGAGAGGCTGAATATAAGGGAAATCATGAGGTGTAATATCCAAGCTCTGAAGCCAAAAGCAAGGCTCGTTTCCAGGAATTGGCCCGGCATCATGAAACATAACTGCAGAGCCGGGAGAGCTTTCATACACTTTCCGTTGATCTTCTGACATATTGGGCGCTCCTTTGCACCATTATAAAAGGCCTATCCAAGACTGGCGTTCCGATTCATAATGTAAGGATCCATTTGGCTGCCGCATGAATGGCGGTAACCCAGCTGTTCAACATGTTGGGAGGGTGCTGCATAAACACCAGATAGATGTTACAATATGTAACTAGATAAATGAGACTACTTAATCCAATATCATCTTACTCTTTTCTACCCATTTTTGCATTAAAATTTATGCGTTTTTCACAATATTTTTAGGTCCATGGACCTATCGACAAAATTAGACAAAATCCAAGTTATAGTAAGTTGCAGGTTGAACTTGACTTTATATCATTACTTCATATAATATTTATTGTTGAGTAAGAATGCAATGCATTCCATGAATTTGGGCGGGTTGTGTCACCCTCACGTTATTTGTTACTGACAGGACAGCGGCTGAACTTTCCTGGCAGATCTTCCGGCGATTTCGGTAGAGCAAACAAATACGGCGCAAATAGAGCCCTAATGAAACTTTAATTAAAAAGGAGTCTATATAACATGGCACGTTACACCGGTCCTAAATTTAAATTAAGCCGTCGTCTGGGAATCTCCCTGAGCGGTACAGGTAAAGAATTGGCTAAACGCCCTTTCCCTCCAGGTCAGCATGGTCCTAACCAACGGAGAAAAGTCAGCAACTATGGTATGCAGCTTCAAGAAAAGCAAAAGCTGCGTCATATGTACGGCTTGGGCGAGAAGCAATTTAAAACCCTGTTTAACAAAGCAACTGGCATGAAAGGTATCGCTGGTGAGAACTTTATGTTCCTGCTTGAGAGCCGTCTGGACAACCTGGTTTACCGTCTTGGCTTCAGCAATTCCCGTGCGGGTGCTCGCCAATTGGTAGCTCACGGTCACGTGACTGTGAACGGCAAGAAAGTCGATATCGCTTCTTACGCTGTAAGCACTGGCGATGTAATCGGTCTTCGTGAAAGAAGCCGCGGCCTTTCCTCCATCAAGGAAGCTTTGGCTAACCGTGTACATCTTCCAGCTTACCTCGAATTTGATGAAGCAGCAATGGAAGGGAAATACATCCGTCTTCCAGAACGTTCCGAACTTTCCCAAGATATCGATGAGAAACAAATCGTCGAATTCTACAACCGTTAAGATGAACTCGGAATCTAAAAACCCTGAAGGCCTTGGCCTTCAGGGTTTTTGCTGTCTAATTGAATCCTCTTCAGGTTCAATAAGCTTAAGAAAGCCTCAGTCTGGCAAATTTACGCCTGCCCACTTGAACCACATCCCCATCCTGAGGCACGATCTCACCGTAAATGTCGCTGCATTTCTCCCCATTCCATTTTACGGCCCCCTGCTGAATGCTCCGTCTAGCCTCGCCATTGGAAGCGGCAAAACCGAGCAGTGTCAGTAGATTGATAAGCATAATCTTTCCTTCCTTCAATTCTCCTTCGGGTACCATGTAAACCTCAATGTCTTCAGGAAGTGCCTTCTGCTGGAATACCGTCACAAAATGCTGCTGTGCAGCATCCGCAGCCTCCCGCCCATGATACATGCGAACGAGTCTGTGCCCCAAACTCATCTTGGCATCCCGGGGATGGACAACTCCGTCCCGGAGCCCCTTCTCCAAGCTGGTTACCTCCTCACTTGCCATATCCGTGGCCAAGCTGAAGTATTTGAGCATGAGCTCATCCGGAACGGACATGGACTTACCGTACATCTCATTCGGCTCTTCATCGATACCGATGTAATTGCCCAAGCTCTTACTCATCTTCTGTACGCCGTCGAGCCCTTCAATAAGCGGCATCGTGATTGCAACCTGAGGCTCTGAGCCATACTCCTTCTGCAGGGTGCGTCCCATCAGCAAGTTAAACTTCTGATCCGTCCCACCAAGCTCGACATCGGTCTTAAGCGCCACAGAATCCAACCCCTGCATCAACGGGTAAAAAAATTCATGGATGCTGATCGGAAGCCCGCTCTGATACCGTTTTGTAAAATCATCGCGCTCGAGCATCCGTGCCACCGTCACCTTTGCCGATAAGCTGACCACATCGGCAAAAGTCATCGGCGCAAGCCACTCGGAGTTGTAATATACCTTCGTTTTTTCAGGATCCAATACCTTGTATATTTGTTTTTTGTACGTTTCCGCATGCCGTCTAACATCTTCTTCCGACAGCTGCTTACGCGTATCGGATTTGCCTGTCGGATCTCCGATTCTGCCGGTAAAGTCCCCAATGATGAGCTGTACTTCATGTCCGAGTTCCTGGAACTGACGCAGCTTCTGCAGCACGACGGTATGCCCGACGTGAAGATCGGGCGCTGACGGGTCCATTCCCAGCTTCACGCGCAGCGGCTCGCCGGTTACAACCGATTTCATCACCTTCTGCCTCATCGCTTCTTCCGGGATGATCTCCACTGCTCCACGGGAGATCACCTCCATCTGCCGTTCCACCTCTTGCTGCTGAACGTTCGATATACCATCCCATTTCATGTTTCCGCAAGCCTCCCTCTATTTATGAACGCAAAAAAGCTCCTACTCATCCCAAGGGACGAGTAGGAGCGCTCGCGTTACCACCCTAATTAGAATCCGTTACCACAAGGAACGGATTCTCACTTCATTGCCATAACGGGTTGTCATCCCGGAACCGGACTACTGTAACAGCCGCACAGGGTACGGCTCCTTTTCCCCCGGTCAGCTCCGGACGGTAATTCAAAGGGGCTCGTTATCGGTTTGCACCACCCACCGACTCTTTGGAAACGAAAGGCTCCGCCTTCTACTGGGGTCCTTCAAAGCTTTTCACGATATGAACTTTGCATTATTTGTATCATATGCTTTCCGAAAAAGTCAATCTTCCTCAAAAAAGGACACGCTATATAGGGACACATGATTCAAAACCTTCGATTTATGCTATAATAGGTGCGTTAAAAGGAGGAGTATACATTCATGGTTGAGGAGAAAAAACAAGAGCCTGAAAAACAGAAGAAACCGCGTAAACGGTCCTTTCTGCGGGTGCTCGGATCCGTCATCGGATGGCTCTTTGTGGTGGGTCTGATGGGCGTTTTGTTCGCCGGAGGAGCCGTAGCTGGCTACGTGACCTCTATTGTTGAGAATGAGCCGGTAAGATCCAGGGCTCTCATCGAGAATACGGTGAACGACAATGCCATAACGGGCTTCGCCTACTTCGCGGATGGCTCACCGATCGGGCAGCTTAGAACCGAAGAAGACAGACGACCTGTGGAATTCAAGGATATTCCCCAGCTTGTTAAGGATGCCGTCGTATCCATAGAAGACAACCGTTTTTATACACATAAGGGTGTTGACATAAAAGGTACCGCTCGCGCCGTAAAAGAACGCGTGCTGAACGAACCGGTTCAAACCGGCGGCAGCACGTTGACGCAACAGCTGGCCAGGCTCACTTTTTTAAGTCGCGACAAAACCGATAACCGCAAGGTAAAAGAAATGCTGCTTGCCATGCGGATGGAACGCTTTTTGAGTAAAGACCAAATCTTAACAGCCTACTTGAACAAGGTTCCTTACGGGAATGGTTCCAGCGGATACCAGCTGTTCGGGATCAAGGCTGCCGCAAAAGGAATATTCAACATCAACAAGCTGGATGATCTGAACGTGGCTCAAGCTGCATATTTGGCGGGTCTGCCGCAGCTTCCATCCTCCTACTCGGCCTTCAACGGCAAAGGAGAATTTGACGAGAAAGCATTTAAACGGGCAGTAAACCGGCAGCACCGCGTGCTGGCAAGCATGCTGGAAGAAGGCAAAATAACGCAAGCCGAGTATGAAGAGGCCAAGGCATTCGATATCAAAAAATCGCTTGCTCCTCGGACACAGAAGGCCTATGTGATTTATCCTTATCTCATGATGGAAGTAGAACGCCAAGCATCGAATATCCTGATGCAGCTGGGCGAGGAAGCCGAAAAAAACGCAAAAGGCACGCAAGCGAACTCCGATCTGATGGATGCTTCCAAAGCTCAACTAAGCACCGGCGGTTACCGTGTTTACACCACCATCGACCGGACACTATACAAGACCATGCGATCCATCGCGGAGGATGACAGCAACTACTTGCCTGACAGCCAGGAAAAAGGAATGGAGCAAACCGCCGCGATGATGATCGACAACAAAACCGGCGCCATTCTCAGTATGATTGAGGGCAGGGATTTTAACACAGAACAAATGAACTACGCGACACAAATGAAACGACAACCTGGATCTGCCATGAAACCTATTGCCGCCTATTTACCGGCACTCGATTCGGGAGCGATTCAGCCTGCCAGCGTGGTCGACGATTCACCGATCATCTTAAAGGACTACAGCAAAGTGTTCCATATTCCTAAAAACTCGTACAGCGGGTACAGAGGGTTGATGACGGCACGACAGGCACTGAACGATTCGACCAATACGGTGGCGCTCAAGCTGTTTAACAACACGGTCGGCATTGAGAAGGCTTGGGAGTTTTCCAAGAAGCTGGGTATCACTACCTTGGAGGACGGCGATTATAATGCTTCAACAGGTGTACTCGGCGGGCTTCATTACGGCGTAACCGTAGAAGAACTCACCAATGCATACAGTTCCATCGGCAATCAAGGCAAATTCACGGATGCTTTCATGATTGAGAAAATCGTGGATTCCAAAGGTAATATTGTTTATAAACATGAAGTAAAACCAGAGCAGGTATTCTCCGAACAAACCGCGTATCTCATGACCGATATGCTCCGTACCGTCATCACGAACGGAACTGGCAGTAAGGTCAGAGACACGTACAAGAAATTCAATGAGGTTCCGGTCGTTGGTAAAACCGGATCTACCCAGAACTACGGGGATGTCTGGTTCATGGGATACTCGCCTGATGTGACGCTTGGCGTATGGGTCGGATATAAAGAACAAAAAAATACACTCGTTGGAGACCAGCGCAAGCACGCCCAGGCCATTTGGGCAAGAATCATGAACGAAGCAACCGACGTTAAGCCGGATCTGTTCCCAACCAAAACGTTTGAGAAGCCTGAAGGCATAACCTCCAAAACGGTTTCGGCGTACAGCGGCAAACTGCCGACCGCCTTAACGGACAGATTCGTAACGGATCTGTTTAATGTGAAGTTTGTGCCTACCGAAAGCGATGATGGCATCGCAAAAGCGAAATATATCACCTATCGGGGTGTAAATTACATTCCACATGAAGCAACGCCTCTGGATATGTTGAGAGAACAAATCGTAATCAAGCGCGAGAAACCCATCGATGAGCTGATTATAGAGCTGCAGAACGCCCTGAAGGTCATGAAAGGTGAAAAGAGATCACTGGAATCTTATCTGCCGCAGGACGCGAAGAAAGGGATGCCAAGCAGGCTCGACCCTAGAACGGATGATGGCAAAGCCCCTACTCCACCGAAAAACGTTCATTATTCGATGGGCAGCGGCTCGATCAGCTTTAATGCCAGCGGATCTCCTGATGTAGTCGGATACCGGCTCTTTAAGTCCGTTAACGGAAGTCCGTATACACATCAAGGGCAGGTCGTGCTTGGCGATGAGAGTCTTGTCTTCTCGGGACTTGGAGCTGACGGAATGTTTACTTCCTATTACGTTGTCGCCGTTGACGTTGCCGGCAAAGTATCTGAGCCAAGCGCCATTGTGGGCGGCACAGCGCCTGGATTCGAAGTACCGGGCGACAACGATGCGAATCCGGATGACGACATCGATAATCCGGATGATGGCTTGACTGAGGGAGATCCCAATATCGACCTGGAACTTGGGGATGAAGGTGCTGCTACCGTACCGTCTGCACCAGGTCAGCCGACCCTTGTAGCTACCCCTGAGGGCTTTCAGGCCACCTGGAGCGGCAATGCTCCAGAGGAAGAGGTTATGGTCTACAACATCTACATCAGTCCAAATAGTGACGGCAATTACCAGATTCTTGGCTCAAGTAAGAGCACGGAGTTCTATTACTCCTCTGGTAACCCAATCGGCGGTACCTTTAGAATAACTGCCGTAAATCCAATCGGTGAATCTGCTGCTTCACCGGCCGTATATTTTGAGAAAAAATAGATTGAAATAGTAAAAAGCCAGCCCCTCTACAGAGATCATCTGTTGGAAGGGCTGGTTTTATTTTGGCTTAAATAGAAACTTCTAGTCTAGTTCATTCTTTTGGTAAAAGGAAAAGCGCCTGTCTCAAAAAAACTGACAATGAAAATGGTGGTCCACCATCTTCATTGTCAGCCTTGTCTTGATCACGCTTTTAATCTTCAATCGTGGACAGATCCCCTGTCGGAAGATCCAGCTCCCACGCTTTTAGTACGCGGCGCATAATCTTACCGGAGCGTGTCTTCGGAAGTTTATCCTTAAACTCAATTTCACGAGGCGCGGCATGGGCGGAGAGTCCTTCCTTCACAAAACGGTAAATTTCATCCTTGAGCTCCTGAGTAGGTGTATACCCCTCACGTAAAGAGATAAAGGCTTTAATGATCTCGCCACGGGTAACATCAGGCTTACCGATCACGCCTGCTTCAGCAACAGCCGGATGTTCAACCAGCTTGCTCTCGACTTCGAACGGTCCGATTCGCTCACCGGACGAATTAATCACATCGTCGATTCTGCCCTGGAACCAGAAGTATCCTTCTTCATCCATATATGCCGAATCACCTGAAATGTACCAGCCCGGAATTCGGAAGTATTCTTCATACTTCGCCTCGTTATTCCAAATTTTTCTCATCATGGACGGCCAAGGTGTCTTGATTGCCAAGTTCCCCATCGTGTACGGAGCCACTTCTTTCCCCTGATCGTCCAGGATAGCCGCTGTAATGCCCGGCACTGGGCGTCCCATGGATCCTGGCTTGATCGCCATGCCCGGGTAATTACAGATCAACTGTCCGCCAGTCTCTGTCATCCACCATGTGTCATGGATACGCTGCTTGTAAGCCTTGTGTCCCCAACGCACCACCTCGGGATTAAGCGGCTCGCCAACGGATAAAATATGCCGTACATGGCTCAGATCATATTGGTCGATAAGCTCGGAGCCGGCACCCATTAACATGCGGAAGGCGGTGGGAGCACTGTACCATACCGTTACCTTATTGTTCACCAAAGTGCTGTACCAATCCTGCGGACTGAAACGGCCTCCGCGAATGACATTGGTAACTCCGTTCAACCACGGTGCAAAAATGCCGTAGGACGTACCGGTAACCCAGCCCGGATCCGCCGTGCACCAATATATATCATCTTCCCTTAAATCCAAAACAACCTTGCCCGTATAATAATGCTGAATCATGGCATTCTGCACGTGATACACGCCCTTCGGTTTCCCGGTAGAGCCTGACGTATAGTGCATGATCAATCCATCTTCCCGTTCAAGCCATTCAATCTCCAGCTCACTTGATGCTGCTTCAACTTCCTCGTGGTAGCTTACTAGCCGCGGGTCCTCCTCTTCAATCTCGCCCACGACAAAAATATGCTTCAGTTCAGGCAATTCGTCTCGCTTCACACGTGACAACAGTGCAGGCGTCGTAATCAGTGCAATCGCTCCACTGTCCTCCAGGCGGTCCTTTACAGCCGTCTCCATAAACGCCTCGAACAATGGGCCGACCACGGCGCCAACCTTCAGAATGCCCAGCAAACCGGCATAGAGCTCAGGACCGCGCGGCATAAAGATAAATACCCGATCACCTTTGCCAACACCATATTTACGGAGTACATTACCGAACTTGTCGGATTTTTCTTTCAACGTCGCATAAGTAATAGATTCCTCACGATTGGCGTCACTATACAAGAGAGCTACCTTATCTCCTCGCCCCTCTGCCACATGACGATCTATAGCTTCATAGGCCATATTCACTTTGCCCGTCTCATACCAAGTAAAATGTCTCTCGATTTCGTCCCATGAAAACTCGGAGCGTGCCTGCTCGTAACTCTTCATATTGGAATGTGAAACTTCACTTGGCAATATTTCGCTATGCGTTTGATTCATGATAACATCCTCCTCATTCTCAAATCGGTCTCCTCATAGTGGACAGCGCTTACAAAATGATTGAATGAAACATACATTTTACACATTGCGGTGGGTCGTCACGTTGTCGCAGTCATCGAGTCATTAACCCCTGAATTCGCAAGGAAACATATCGTTAAGTACGACACAAATGTGAAGATTTTATGTCGAAAAGATTATATCATAGCTCTCGTTTGCCTGTCATTGCTTTTCATTTTTTTATTTTTTTGCTATAAGTAGGGTATGGAATTGAAAGGAGCGTAACGGATGGAACACTGCAAGGTATACCAGTCTCATGTTTTGTTCCCTGAAGACCGCCGCCTGATCATCGAAGGACCTGTACCTCCCGAGCAACTATTCGAGCTAACCATGCACCCTGATCTCAAGGCATTTCGTCGTCCTGCGGAGCAGCATGAGGCATTGGTGGAAATTGCAGGCCTGCCCGAAGGCAGAATCATCATCACGAGAGACCAAGATATGATCGTTGGATATGTAACGTTTCATCACCCGGATGAGCAGGAACGCTGGTCTGAGGGCAATATGGAAGATTTGATTGAACTTGGTGCCATCGAGGTAGCGAAAGATTACCGTTCTCTGGGACTTGGGCAGCAGATGATAAAGACTGCATTTGAAGAAGAACAGATGGAGCGTTACATCGTGTTTACGACCGAGTACTACTGGCATTGGGATCTTAAAGGAAGCGGCCTTAACGTATGGGATTACCGCAAAATGATGGAGCGGTTAATGAAAATTGTAGATATGGAGTGGTACGCAACCGACGATCCGGAAATCTGCTCCCATCCTGCCAACTGTCTCATGGTCAGAATCGGACGGCACGTACCGCTTTCATCACAAGAACAATTCGATCGTATCCGTTTCAGACAGCGGTTTATGTATTAAGTCGATACCCAATAAATAAAAAAACAAACTCCCCAAGGGCTTGCCCTCGGGGAGTTTGTCTGTAGAGATGCATACTGGATATGTATGCCTACCACTCACACAAAGTTTTTACTAGAGTTTGCCCAGCATGTAGTTCACGATTTCGTGTGAACGCTTGGAAGCTTTCACGGTAAACTCAGGAAAGTTGACATGGGCAGAACCGTCAGCCTTATCCGACATGGATCTGATTACCACATAAGGCACACCGTTCATATAACATACCTGGGCAACGGCAGAGCCTTCCATTTCCGCGCAAACCCCGTTCAGATCCTCGTGAAGCGTCCGTACTGTATCACGACTGGCAATGAACTGATCGCCCGAAAGAACCTTTCCGATGACGTAATGATTCGCCGCCTGCTCTTTGCACGCTTCCTCTGCCAGCTCGATCAACGAGGGATCAGCAGGAAAATCAGACACTGCCTGATACGGAATCACGCCGCGCGCAAAGCCGAGCGGCGTCACGTCCATATCGTGCTGCATGCAGGAGGAAGAGATGACGATATCGCCAATGTTCAGCTCCGGATGCAGCGCGCCCGCCACGCCGGTAAACAATATTTTGGAAACGCCATAAGTATCAATCAAGATTTGCGTAGTAACCGCGGCATTCACCTTACCCACTCCGCTCTTGCATACAACGACGCGCTTGCCATGAATCGTTCCCGAAGCATATGTAACCCCTGCACGAACTGCCGTTTCTTTATTCTCCAGTTGACTAAACAGCATTTCCACTTCTTCGTCCATGGCCCCGATTAGGCCAATAACCTGTGTTGTCATACCGATATCCCTCCTGAATTCAAGACCACAAAATAATCCCACCAGAAAAAAGCCCCTTTAAAACCAGGAGCTTTCTTCAAAATGGTAAATTGCTTTCATTCACACTTCTTACTCGTTCACATGACTAACCGAAAGCCGAAGAATCGTTTCATGCGGCAGAATCACGCGAGGATTCTCCACGTTCTCCTTCTTCATCAGCTTGGTAAGCAAGCGCATAGCTACGGCTCCCAAATCATACATCGGTTGAGCTACCGTTGTCAGCTGTGGACGAACCATCGAAGCCATCCGAATATTATCTACGCTGATAATAGAGAAATCATCCGGCACTTTGTAGCCTTCATCCTGAATGCTATGAATAGCGCCAATTGCCATCTCATCGGTAGCAGCAAAAATAGCCGTCGGTTTCTTCTTAAGTCCCAGGAAGTATTTCATCGCTTCCACGCCGGACTCATAGCGATAGTTACCAATACGCACCAGATCCTCTTGATACTCGATGCCGGCAGTTTCCAGCGCCTTCTTGTAGCCTTGGAAACGTGCATAACCGTTCGCCGGATCCTGAAGCGTGCCGCTGATCATGGCAATCTCACGGTGCCCGTGCCGGATCAGAGTGTTTACCGCATCAAACGCAGCCTGTTCATGATCAATGTCAACAGAAGGGTAAGAACCTCTCTCGTCACTTGTCGCACAAAGAACAATCGGCACAGCCGATGTCTGGAACGCCTGGATATGCTCGTCCGTCACCGTTCCACCCATAAACAACAAACCGTCCACTTGCTTCTCAAGCAATGTGTTGATAACGCGGATTTCTTTTTCCTTACGTTTGTCGGCATTACACAAAATTATATTATAGTGGTACATGTTAGCAATATCCTCAATACCACGGGCAATCTCCGCAAAGATCGAGTTCGAAATGTCAGGGATCACAACGCCGACGGTTGTGGTCTTCTTGCTGGCCAGACCTCTGGCTACCGCATTCGGACGATACCCTAAACGTTCAATCGCTTCGTATACTTTTTTCCGGGTCTGAGGCTTAACGTTCGGGTTATTGTTTACAACCCGTGATACCGTCGCCATGGAAACGCCTGCTTCGCGCGCAACATCGTAAATGGTTACCGTCAAATTCCTTCTCTCCATTGCCAATAGATTTTCATTCGTTCAATACCAATTGAATTTATGATACGACAAATTACTGCTTTGTGCAACGACACGGCATTAGATGCCGTCCAATTGAGCCTTCAGCGCTTCAGCCGTAATATGGGAATGGGATGTATGCCAGACTGGCGCTCCTTCTTTTACAAGAATAACTTGTGGCGATTCGTGCTGTATGCTTAGAGTTTCCGCAGCTTGACTCGACACCGGACGGTCGGCAATGACATCAATCCATACATAGTCGATCCGCTCGTTCGGCTGGTCCTCCAGGTAAGCTTGCACTTCCTTATAGGCTCCGGCACTAATTGGGCATCTGGTACTATGTTTGAATATCAGCAAGGGCCTCTGCTCCGAAGATTCAAGGGTGCTGCGCAACTCTTCTATAGTAGTCATTTTCGTCAACGTCGCCATAGGATATACATTCCCTTCATTGTATTGAAGTTCCTATCCTCTATCCTAACAAAAAGTGCGTGAAAAATCCAACAACCGCGAAAATTTTCTGAAAATTATCTTGCATAATTTCCCGAATTTTCAGGAACGAGAGATTTAATCGTGCTTAACTGCTCGAGCCGCCCCTCAATTTGTCTCATCCAGTCACCGTCGCCCAAGCTCTGGGCATAACGAAATAGATCCAACAGCATATTGATCCGCTCATCAAAAACTTCCATACAGCGTGTCTGCCATTCTACCGACGAATCATCATCGTATGTACGGAACACTTCTCGAAGTACGTATGCAGACTCATTAACATCTGCGAACGAAACGTGTATTCGTCCAGTCTCATTGCTAATCGATGCGAGATAGCGAAGTAAATCCGGTTTAATAAGAGGCAGAAGCTCATACTTCTTGCAAGCCTGACAGGCATAAACAGGAACATGATATATTCGAGTCTTTCTTTCATGAATCAGCTTTCTTAATTCCAACTTCATCCATTGTCCACAGTTGCAGGTTTTGAACAAAATGCCCACCCCAAATCCTATCACGTAATCTAATTCCAACAGCCTATGTCACAAATCTGTCACCTAAACTAGTTCTATTCGACTATCATACCAAAGAATCCTGCTAATTTGTGATAATGCTTTATTTACCAGATATGTTTCCAAATGTTTGTTCTTTGCTCGTTCCTATGAAACTGCCCTCCATATTTGTTACAATAAGAACAGTCATACGGATACATGAGGAAATCTGCGAGAAAGGGGTTATATCAATCATGAGATTGGCTGGAAAAAAGGTAATAGCGCTTGTAGACGAAGAATTTGAGGATCTGGAACTATGGTATCCCGTTTACCGGGTCCGTGAGGAAGGGGCGGAAGTCCATCTTGCCGGGTTGGAAAAAGGAAAAACTTACACGGGCAAATATGGTGTTCCCGCTCAAGCCGAATATTCATTTGAAGAGCTGAACAGCAAGGATTATGATGGAATTCTCGTTCCGGGCGGCTGGGCGCCGGACAAGCTGCGCCGTTATGATAAAGTCCTTCAACTGGTTAAAGAAATGAATGCGGACAAAAAACCGATCGGACAGATCTGCCACGCCGGATGGGTACTCATCTCTGCCAAAATCCTGGACGGCGTTACGGTTACTTCCACACCGGGGATCCGCGACGATATGGAAAATGCCGGTGCAATCTGGAAGGATGAAGCCGTCGTGACTGACGGTCATGTTATTTCCGCCCGCCGTCCACCGGATCTGGCGCCGTACGGCAAAGCTTTTTGCGATGCTCTGGCACAGCAAGGCTGAAAGCTCCCCTGCACCACACAAAAACAGCCGCTCATTTCACCAAGAAGGACTCCTGGTGAGATAGGCAGCTGTTTTTTCATGTGGGTATAGCTTAGCTTGTCCACTCAAAAAAGAAACATGAAAATTGTAACGACATCCTTCTTCTTGAGGTTGGCTTTTTAAGAGGCCGTGCTGTCCGTACCGTTAGTTCCGTTCAGATAACTGCTGCGTTCGGCAAACGCGCTTAGACGCTCTTCGACAGCGGAGCTGGTACGCAATTTGAAGCAAGCCGCTGCCTCCCCCTTCGCTTCTGCCGCATTGGTATTCAAGATCCGATGCTTCACGCGAAGCAAGGACTGCGGCGACATGCTTAGATCCTTAACGCCAAGCTCCAGCCATATCGGAATCGCCCGCTCGTCCCCAGCCATTTCTCCGCACACGCTGACCGGTATGCCTGCCGCATGCGCAGCCTCCACCGTCGTCCGAAGCATGCGCAAGACCGCAGGATGAAATGGATGGTACATATGCGCGATCTGCTCGTTCATCCGATCTACCGCCAGCACATACTGAACCAAATCGTTCGTCCCGATGCTGAAGAAATCGGCTTCCTCTGCCAACAGATCCGAGATGGTAACTGCCGCGGGCACCTCAATCATGATGCCGACCTTAATGTTGGGATCGTATGCGATGCCGCGTTGGTCCAAATCGGCCATCGCACGCCGCAGCACGGCATTAGCCTGCTTGACTTCCTCTATCGAGGATATCATCGGATACATGATTTTGACGTTACCAAAAGCGCTGGCCCTCAGAATGGCGGACAGCTGGGTCTGGAACGGCTCTGTGCGATCCAGGCTGATACGAATGGCGCGATAACCCAGGAAAGGGTTCTCTTCTTCCGGCAGCCCGAAGTAATCCAGCTGTTTATCGCCGCCAATGTCCAGCGTACGGATCACGACCGAGGACTCACCTGCGTTCTCGGCAACCAGTTTATACACTTCAAATTGCTCTTCTTCCGAAGGAAAGTTGTGGCGATCCATATATAAAAATTCCGTCCGGAACAATCCGACTCCCTGTGCGCCGTTCTTCAGCGCAATCTCCATTTCTTTAACGGAGTTCATATTCGCGGCCAGATTGAAATATGTTCCATCCTTCGTAACCGCATCAACGGTTGCCAGGAGCTGCAACTGCTCTTTCTTTTTCCGTTGCTGCTCTCGGATCCCTTCGTAACGCTCTACAACCAGCGTGTCGGGCTCCAAATACAGCAAGCCTTCATCCCCATCCACAACCAGATGCTGTCCGGTCTGGATCGGATGATCCAGCTTGTTCTCAATCCCGGATACAAGCGGTATGCCGAGAGCGCGGGCCATAATTGCCGAGTGAGAGGTCTTGCCACCCGTCATCGTCACGATGCCAAGAACGTGGGAAGGGTTAAGATGCACGAGCTGAGACGGAGAAAGTTCCTTCGCAACCAAAATATAAGGCTGCGTATCAGCCGGAAGCTTGACTTCCGGAGCACCGAGAAGATGCTTGAGCAGCCGATTACCAACATCCTTAATATCCAGTGCCCGCTCCTTCATATACTCGTCGTCCAGCAAATCGAACATGGATACGAAATGATCGATCGCCTCTTTAACTGCTACTTCGGCAGCCTTGTACTGGCGCTCGATGATCCCTTGAATTTCGTTCATGAATACGGGATCCTCCAGTATGGCCAGATGCGCATCAAAGATCTGCGACTCCTCGTGCCCCACCATTTCCTTGAATTCGTTCTTGATATATTCAATTTCATTCTTGGAGGTTCGTATGCCTTCATATAAGCGCTCGAACTCTTTGGCTAAATCGACAGCATCCATTTCGGAATCCGGAAGGTCCAGCTCCCAATGCGGCAGTACGAAAGCCTTACCGATCGCTACGCCTGTTGCTGCGCCAATGCCTTGTATCATGATTCTCTACCCCCAGCATTACTCTCATTTAATACGACGGACATGACAGATGACTGTCCTCTCTTAACGGACTTGAATGGAGCAAAGCTCCAAGATCTTACTTTATCGGGATTGGTGATCACCATCGGTGTGGCCAGTGATGCGGCATGTGTCTTTAAATATGCCAGATCGAACTTGACCAGCAATTGCCCCGGCTCGACAGTATCCCCTTCGCTTACCACAGCTGTAAACGGTCCTTTCAGTTGAGAAGTATCGATCCCGATATGAATCAACACCTCGAGTCCATCCGGCGTTGAAATGCCAATGGCATGCATCGTCGGATAGACATGCATCACGGTTCCGTACACCGGGGATACAAGCTCCCCTTTTTCCGGAATGAACGCCACGCCGTTGCCGACAAGCTTGGCGGCAAAAATATCATCCGGTACTTCATCAATCGGAAGCATGCGTCCCTGTACGGGCGCGCTGAACAGAACGCGCGGTAAATCTTGCTGCATCAGCTTATTTATCTCTTCGCGGATGAGCTCGGAATACGTCCCGAATACCACCTGGACATTCCCGCCGCCCAGCTTGATGATGCCGGCTGAACCGAGCAATTTCAGTGCGTCCGAATCAATCTGGCGGTCATTGTATACGGTCAGTCGAAGACGCGTCATGCAGGATTGGACCTGAACGATGTTGTCTTTCCCACCAAGCGCCTCCAGAATAAGCGGTGCCTGATAGGGGATGTCTCCTGCCCGGCCTTCCAGCGCCGAGCCTTCTTCACGTCCGGGTGTCGGGATTTCGAAGGTGCGAATGGCCCAGCGAAACAAAAAATAGTAAACGATGCCGTATACGGCCCCGATCGGTATGATGATCCAGGCGTTCTGCGACAAGTGAAAATTGAGTACGTAATCGATAAATCCAGCCGAGTATGAAAACCCGTGGTGGATATCAAACGCATAGGTAAGCACCATCGCGAAACCGGCCATCAGGGCGTGGAGCACATACAGATAAGGAGACGCGAATAAGAATGCGAATTCGATCTGCTCCGATACCCCGGTCAAAAAACAGACAAGCGCGGACCGCATAAACGTTTTTTTCACCTTCGGCTTCAAATCTTCCCGCGCCTCTTGAATAATGGCAAATGCAATCGCCGGCAGGGCAAACATCATAATCGGGAACAACCCGGCCATGAAGTCGCCCGCTGTCGGATCACCCGCGAAGAATCGGGGCAAATCCCCCTGAACGACGGTACCGTCTTCCGTCTCGTACGAGCCCAGCTGAAACCAATAGACGTTATTCAACAAGTGATGCAGACCAAATGCCGTTAGTACCCTGTACAAAATTCCGTAGAGAAATAATCCGAATGCCCCCATATGTACGGTCAGATCATAAAAAGCATCTAATCCGCGCTGTACCATGGGAGCCATCCCCAGCATCATCCATGCAAATATCGTGGAGAACAGTCCCATGAACAAAAGCACAAATCGGGAGCCCCCAAAAAACTGTATAGCTTCTGGAAGCTTAATATGTTTGAACCGGTTATAAACGTAACCGGACATTACCCCAAAAATAATACCAATCAAGGTCGAGGGCTGTACACTCCCGTCTCCGAGACGGGATATAACCTGATCGTAAATGAACATGCCAGCCAGAGCGGCAAGCCCTGCGGGTCCTCCCTGGTTCGAGAGCCCCCATGCGACACCGATGGCAAATAAATACGGCATATAATAAAACACGCCGTGCCCCGCTGCCTGGGCAATCTCGCCCAAGGTTCCGAAGCCCCACGCCGACCATGGCAGACTCCCCACGCTAAGCAGGAGAGCTGCCGCCGGAAGCGCCATTGTAGGGAGCATAACTGCTCTGCCCAGCTGTTGTAATGATCCCAACCAATTCAAGGCGAGCCCTCCTTTCTATCCTTGATGGTAAGCGCTGCGCCTGTTTTTGTCAAAAAGAAATCAGGGCAAATGCCACATAGAAAAGCAAGCCTCACGAGCAGTGCCTCGGCAGGCCCGGATCGTGTCCAGTCTGCCAGCGGCTGCTTCAACATAAGGCTTGCTCCTAATTCCAATTCACCAACTCAAAACTTAACGCCCGCCCAAAGCGATGGAATCCTCCACCTTGATGCAGCGGTCCATGATGGCAATCATGCCGCTCTTCTCCGCGATGGCCGCCGCCTCTTCACTGATAATGCCCTGCTGAAGCCAGAGCACCTTAGCTCCAATCTCGGCAGCTTCCCGCGCCACATCGGCACAATATTCACTGCGTCTGAACACATTGACGATATGGATCGGCTCCGGAATGTCCTTCAGGGATGGATAACTCTTCTCCCCAAGTATTTCTGTTGCACCAGGATTAACCGGGATAATCCGGTATCCGCGCATTTGCATCGCAGCCGAAACCATATGGGATGTACGATCCGGCCGGTCAGACAGACCGACAACAGCGATATTGCCTGCGTTTCGCAATATATCCGCGATTTCTTCGCGCGTAGGATTTTCAAATGCCATGCTTTATGACCACCTTTCCATTCGTAATAGACGAGCCGCTTGGCTATTCCTTTATTTTACCCATTCTACATTGGCTCCAAGCGCCTTCATGTGATCAAAATATTGCGGGTACGACTTGGCCACATGATGCGCATCCTTAATCCGGATCGGCTGATGTGCGCGAAGTCCGACCACGGTCAGGGCCATAATGACCCGATGATCATAATGGGCATTGATCTCCACGCCGCCCTCGACGCCTTCCGGACGGCCGTGAACGATGATCTCGGCCTGGCGTTCCTCAACGTTCGCTCCGGCTTTGCGCAATTCGTTCAAATAATCCGTAATCCGGTCGCATTCCTTATAGCGGAGATTCTCCACATTGTAGAATCGGGAGGTTCCTTCCGCAAACACAGCTGCCGCAACCATCGCTAGTACCGCATCCGTCGCTGCATCTCCATCGAATTCCAAAGCCTTCAGGGTTCGGTTGCCCTGGACATAGACATTTCCCTCCTTGTGCGTGAGGGGAACCTCCATCATTCGCAGGACGTCAATAATAGCCCGCTCTCCCTGCTTGCTGTCCTCTGACAGATTGCGGATGGTTACATCCGACTGCGTGACCGCAGCCGCCGCCAGAACGGCAGCAGAACCCGGATAATCGCCTTGAACGGTATAGGTCTTCGCTTCGTAGGATTGACCGCCAGGAACCCGGAAGAATGTATAATCATCCGCTGCGTGAATCGTAATGCCCGCTTGCTCCAGCACTTCCAGGGTCTGACCGATAACGACCTTGGATTTCAAATCACCGGTAACGGTAATCTCGCTGTCCTCGGCAAGCAGCGGCGTTAAGAACAACAGTGCGCTTAAGTACTGCGAACTCACTTCGCCAGATACGGTGAGCTTTCCGCCTTTCGGCTGACCGCCACGAATCGTGATCGGCAGTTTGCCTTCATTATGCTCCACTTCCACGCCCAATTGACCAAGCGTCTCAATGAGATCATCATGAGGACGTTTGCCCAGTGATTCCGGATAGGTATTGACAAAGGTAACCTCTTTAGACAACGCCGTGACGCCCATGAGGAAGCGCAAAACGGCGCCGGCGTTACCGACGTTCAGTTCCTTCACATCCCGTGGCGATTTGCCAAAGCCCGTAATGACCGCCTTCTCCTCATCCTCCTCGATCACGGCCCCGAGATCCCGGATACAGCGTCTCATGGCGTCGCTATCCTCGCTATGAGCTGGGTAATAGATCGTGCTCGTTCCTTCGGCAAGTGCAGCTACCAGCAAGTAACGAGTTGTATAGTTCTTGGAGGATAACGCTCCAATCTCTCCGTTTAATATAGGCGTAGGCTTGACGATTACATCCATCGTATGTATCTCTCCTTGTATATATTAGGTTATGATGAACCAACCTTGAAATCTCCCTTAGTATAAATTGACAGGGAAAGAACCGCTTGGTTATCATAGTTCATGTGAACTGGAAAATCAGATCGTTACGATCTTAATCATTTATTATCAGAAAAGAGGTCTATATGATGAAACCGATCCCTCAAATGGAAACATCGGAGCTTAGAAGCCGGCTTCAAAACGGCGAAAATGTGTACATGATTGATGTCCGCGAGGATGAAGAAGTTGCAGCCGGCATGATCAGCGGTGCCAAGCATATCCCTATGGGCGAGATTCCGAATCGTCTGGACGAAATTCCGCGCGATCAGGAGGTCGTCTTCATCTGCCGCAGCGGTGGTCGCAGTCAACACGTATGCGAATTTTTGAATCACCAGGGCTTGACTAATGTAATCAACATGAAAGGCGGCATGCTTCAGTGGCATGACGATGAAGAATAGACAGGCCATGAAGAAGGTGCGGGATGATCGTGATTCCCGCCTTTTTTTGCATGATCCGACCCAAGTACAATTACAGAGTCACCCATAGAAACTGATTCATGCTCATCGCCTCAGGCCGTTCGCTGGCCATCTTAGCCGCGGTAATGCGTTAAAATGTCAGTCGCTACTTCCCCCGCGGATCGGCCAACCGTATCCACTATGACATCCGCAAACAGGTATTTGTCCTTTCGTTCATCCAGGATACGCCGAACTCTATCTTCGACATCCCCCGCAAGCAGCGGCCGATTGGCATCACCACGTACCCGTTCAACAATGCTGGCAGCATCCGCTGTAAGAGCAACGACCCAGCCACCACGTTTCATTACATCACAGTTCTCGGAACGAAGCACGGCTCCTCCGCCGGACGCTACGACAATGCCTTTCCGTTCTAAAACGCTGCGCAGTGCAACAGATTCTGCCTCACGGAAGTACGGCTCTCCATCCGCTTCAAACATCTCGGAAATCGTTCTGCCTTCCATCCTCTCAATTTCCGCATCCAGATCGATCAGGGTGTAGCCGAGCGTGTCTGCCAGGAGACGCCCTACGGTTGACTTGCCCGTACCCATCATCCCGATCAGAATGATGTTCCTACCTATCTTATCCAATTTGACACCCCATTTGCTGCTTCACTGTAAAGGTTGCTCATATCATACCACAGCCCCAAATCTTTCGACAATGGACCTGACTCTCTAAATTGTTCTTATGCGAGTAACCCCCAAGTAAAGCTCCAATTTTATCGAGTCTATCTGGTTCCCTATTGTCATATACTAATTACAAGAATACAAGATTAGAAGAAAGGAGTGAATATATTATGTCTTTTCGTCCAACCGGTCTCTCTTCCGCTGCCAAGCGCATCCGCCGGATTCTCGACCCCGCCTACCCGTTATGCCGCGAAGATGTGATCTGGGTGCTTCATTTTGTCCAAAAAAAGTGGCTCTGAAGGATCCTGCACTGCTGGATCTTTCAAAGCCACGTTTGCTGCAAAATTTCAACAGTTACTGCGAAGCCGCGCTGCTCTTGCTCGGAAGCGGAAACCACATCCATACAAAGAACCACGACATCCGCACCTGTCTCTTAGAAGCCATGCACGGACTTCCTGAGCTGGCGGAGGCGCACTCCACTCCTCAAGCCCGTACAGTTGAATCTCTGATCTCTCCCCCGGCGAACGGAAATCATTCTAGCTCCCCAGAGTGAAATGGCTCCATCAGGGATGGCATTCATGCTGCTAGAAAAAGCAGAATTAATCCATCCAGTTATAGTGGAAGGTTCCTTCTTTGTCCACGCGTTTAAACGTGTGAGCTCCAAAGTAGTCACGCTGAGCCTGCAGCAGATTTGCCGGCAGGTTTGCGGTGCGATAGCTATCGTAGTATGCAAGCGCGCTGGAGAACCCAGGAACCGGGATGCCCAAGGATACCGCGGAAGCAACAACCTTACGCCATGCATCTTGATAGGATTCAATAATATCGGTAAAGAACGGATCCAGCAGCAGGTTCTTCAGCTCAGGATTATTCTCATAAGCATCCGTGATGTTCTGCAAGAAACGGGAACGGATAATGCAGCCGCCGCGCCAAATTTTAGCGAGGTTGCCGTATTGCAGGTTCCAGCCGTACTCGTCGGATGCTACGCGAAGCTGTGCAAAGCCTTGGGCATAGGATACGATTTTGCTTGCAAACAGCGCTTTGCGCACATTTTCAATGAATTCGGCTTTGTCGCCGTCAAATGCAGTTGCTTTTGGACCATTCAGGATTTTGCTTGCTGCCACACGCTCTTCTTTCATTGCGGACAAGAAACGGGAGAATACGGATTCGGTGATCATGGACAGCGGCACGCCCAGATCCAGGGAGCTTTGGCTTGTCCATTTACCTGTTCCTTTTTGGCCCGCCGTATCCAGAATCACGTCAACCATCGGCTTGCCGGTTTCTTCGTCATATTTGGAGAAAATGTCAGCCGTAATCTCGATCAAGTAGCTATCGAGTTCGCCTTGGTTCCACTCTGTGAAGATTCCGTGCAGATCCTTCGCATCGAGGCCGAGTACGTCCTTCAGCAATTGGTAAGCTTCGCAAATAAGCTGCATATCGCCATACTCGATACCGTTGTGAACCATTTTTACATAATGGCCGGCACCGTCTGGTCCGATATATGTACAGCAAGGCTCTTCGTTAACTTTAGCGGAAATAGCCGTCAAAATAGGCTCAACCAGCTTGTAGGCACTTTCTTGTCCGCCAGGCATGATCGATGGACCTTTCAATGCGCCTTCTTCGCCGCCGGAAACCCCAGCACCGATAAAATTAAAGCCTTTTTCAGCCAGTTCTTTGCTGCGGCGCTGTGTATCAGGGAAATAAGCGTTACCGCCGTCGATGATGATATCGCCTTTGTCCAAATGTGGAATCAGCTGTTCAATCGTAGCATCCGTAGCTTGTCCCGCTTGTACCATGATCAGGATTTTACGAGGAGTTTCAAGGGAATCCACGAATTCTTCGATCGAGAACGTCCCCTTCACTTGCTTGCCTTCGGTTTCCTTCAGCATATCTTCCGTTTTTTGCGGAGAGCGGTTATATACGGAAACGGTGAAGCCTTTGCTTTCGATGTTCAGGGCCAGGTTTTTTCCCATTACAGCAAGGCCAATCACACCGATTTGTTGTTTTGACATCTGGTTCTCCATCCTTTGCTCCAATATATTTTTAAACAACCCATCCCTATCCGAGATGATTTGCAATAATCTTATATTAACGTTTTTCATTTGACAAGTGAACCCCTGTCACAAAATCAGAACACGCGCGAAAACACCCCTTCTGTTTCGGAGTGTTGTTCGTGCTTTAAACTTGTATCCGGGTTGAAGTCATTACCACTCCAGCCTCATCAGCTCCAAGGAAAGCTCACGGAGTCTTTGCTTGCAAGCCGAAATTTTGTCTTCGTCTCCCTCTTGCAGCGCCGCATGGAGCTTCTCAAGCTCATCATCGGTTTCCAGTCTCGACAGCAGCAATCGCTGTTCCCCTACATCCGATTCAAACAGCCGCAGCATTTCCTGCTCCGTCATCGGCGTCCCCTTCTGAAACAGCACCCGCTGCCGGTAACCGGATATTTCCACAAGCCTTATGACCTCACCAAACAAAATATTCTCGATCAAAATTTGCCGGTCCTTGAAACGTTTGACGACAGCATGGCCACGGGTATTCTCGATCAATTTCTCCATCCATTCCGCGAGTTTGGGATCACGAATCATATAATCGCCTACCAGTTTAAAACCGCTTCCTGTTCGTTGAAACCGCAGCTTTACCAGCTTGCGACCTGTTCGGATTGAAATGACAAACTGCGTATCATTCTCGCTCCAATAAAGCGAATATCCTTCCTGGATCAATTCCTTGATTAGGTCCTGGATATGCCGGCGATCAAACCGGAGCTCCAGGTTGCAATACTCCACTTCCTCGCTCTTATTCACGGCACTCCCTCCTCCGGTTTACTACCGATCATTAAACGGCGGTGAAGATTTCCCCCATGGCTGCTTTTGATGTTGTCTTATCTATATCTTATACTCCATCTTATGTAACGGTAACTTGGTTTATTGACTATTTTTAACCCGCATGAACATACGGTGAAGCTTTTCTGGGCAATGCGTGATGTCCATTCGCCTTATGGTATAATAAGTTATCCAAAAACCGAGTTTAGTAAATATATCATCAACAACAGGGAGGCCATCACATCCATGACGGTTACCGGATTTACAGATCAAGACTTCGACGTATTCTCCGTTCCCGGGCTTGAAGCCCGTATGGAGGTTCTCATTGAACGGGTAAGACCCAAGCTGGAGGCGTTAGGGGCTGAGTTGGCACCTTATGTATCGGCATTGGCTGGGGAAGAAATGTTTGTGCATGTGGCGAAGCATGCAAGACGCACTGTCAATCCTCCCATTGACACCTGGGTCGCTTGGGCTGCCAGCAAACGCGGCTACAAAGCACTGCCTCATTTTGAGGTGGGCATGTTCGGAACCCATCTGTTTGTCATCTTCGCGATTATTTACGAAAGCCCCAACAAGACCGTGTTTGCCGGCAACCTGGAAGCCAAGCTGAAGAAAACAGCGAAGGCACTGCCTAAAAATTTTTACTGGTCCATGGATCACATGAACCCGTCTGGCACCCCTCATCAGGATATGAGCGAGGAGGATTTCACGCGCCTGATTGAGAAACTGAAGCAGGTGAAAAAGGCTGAGGTCATGTGCGGACTGCGCATCCCGCGCGAGGAAGCCGTCAAGCTTGAAGGGGACAAGCTGGTGCAAAAAGTGCAGGAGACGTTTGAGGCGCTGCTGCCGCTTTATAAAATGGCGTTTTAATGAGCATGATATATTGATGTAAAGGGCTGCTGTTGCAGCTCTTTTTTTAAGATTATAGAATTTATAAATTTTCTGCGAAGCTGAACAATTCCATAATCGGAAGAAAAACTTCCTTTAACCGCGATCTGTCTTCTGAGAAAGTACGTCGATAGACGTTTTTTTTATGGATGATATTTTAATGAAGGAACGATGAAGATCTTTGTTGCTCCTCCTTAATATGTCTAAAGTTTGAAGCGTTATGGGACATAGCAAAAAAAGCCGTTTAATCTCCTTGCATTCCCCCCCTATTTTGCTATACTCAATTTTGTTTATATAAAAACAGAAATCAACAAATCATAACAAAATAAACATAAGGAAAGGTTGTGACAACGTCCATGGACCATAGTCGTACACCGCTCTTCACCGCACTTAAAGAACATGCGGCCAAAAACCCCGTGCAATTTCACATTCCGGGACATAAGAAGGGCCTCGGCACCGACGCCGAATTTCGGGAATTTATAGGGGATAACGCCTTTTCTATAGATTTGATTAATATTGCGCCGCTGGATGATTTGCATCAGCCTACAGGCGTCATCGAGGAAGCCCAAAAGCTGGCCGCCGACGCATTCGGTGCCGATCACACCTACTTCAGTGTCCAAGGGACAAGCGGAGCGATCATGACCATGATCATGTCGGTATGTTCGCCTGGCGATAAAATCATCGTACCGCGCAACGTCCATAAATCCGTGCTCTCCGCCATCATTTTCACCGGGGCCAAGCCTGTATTCGTATCGCCTGCCCAGGATTCCAATGTGGGAATCGATCACGGAATCACCATCAGCTCGGTTCGGAAGGCATTAAAACGTCACCCTGACGCCAAAGCCGTACTGGTCATTAACCCGACATATTTCGGGGTAAGCGCCAATCTGAAGGAAATCGTGGATTTGGCTCACAGCTACAATGTGCCCGTTCTCGTGGATGAGGCGCACGGTGTATTGATCCATTTTCATGAAGAGCTCCCGATGTCGGCCATGGAAGCGGGGGCCGATATGGCTGCGACCAGCGTCCACAAACTCGGCGGCTCGATGACGCAGAGTTCCGTGCTGAACGTGAATACCAAGAACGGATACATCAATCCTTATCGCGTACAGACGATTATCAGCATGCTGACCACAACCTCCACCTCTTACATCCTGCTGGCATCGCTTGATACTTCACGCCGCAGTTTGGCGCTCCATGGACGCGAAATGGCTGCAAGGACGATTGAGTTGGCCCAATATGCACGTGATGAAGTCAACAAAATCGAAGGTTTGTACAGCTTTGGAAAAGAAATATTAGGCGGGGAGGCGACGCACTCCTATGATCCAACCAAATTGACGATCCATGTGCGCCACCTCGGCATTACGGGATATGAAACCGAGAACTGGCTGCGGGATCACTACAATATTGAGGTGGAGCTCAGTGATATGTACAATATTCTGTGCCTCATTACACCGGGGGACAATCGGGAGACCATCGATATTTTGCTGACAGCGCTCCGCGAGCTTTCCAATCAATACATGCATGTGAATGAGATTAACGAGCTGGTTGTGAAAACTCCGGAAATTCCGCAGTTGTCGCTGATCCCTCGCGATGCATTTTACGGAGATACGGAAGTTGTGCCTTTCAAGGAATCGGCAGGACGCATTATTGCCGAATTCATCTATGTCTACCCGCCAGGGATTCCGATCCTGCTTCCGGGCGAAGTCATTTCCCAGGAAAACATCGATTACATTATCGATCATGTCGAGGTAGGCCTTCCGGTTAAAGGCCCCGAGGATCGCAGCATCCAAAATGTTAAAGTCATCGTGGAAACGGACCCTATATTCTAAAATGTCAGCTGTAAACACAATAAACCCGGTGCGAGAGGTTCGCACCGGGTTTATTGCTTTGGAGTCTTATTCCTGGTTTGCAGCAGCGACCAGTTCGTTGTAAACCGCCTCTACTTCATTCCATTCTTCTTCGTCCTCAATATTGTAAAGAACCATTTCCTCGTTCTCTTCTTCCATACGTAGAATGACGCCGTCCGCTTCCGGATTTTCGCGTTCAAGCAAAAGCGCGTAAAGTTTCTCGCCGACATCAAATGTCTCCACAAGAACCATCTCTACTTCTTTTCCTTCTTCATCCGTCAATGTCAGCACAAACTCTTCGTGTTCGTGGTCGTGGTCATGATCGTGACCGCAGCCGCAAGCATCTCCGTGTTCATGTTTGTGTTCACTCATTGAAAAAACCTCACTTCGGTTAAATTATCATACTTTCGTATCGTATCACGGATAGCTTCCTCAGGTCAATTTCTACCAGGGCGCCAAAAGGCCTGTCAATTGAGCGTTGTAATGACCTTTTCGGCAATTTTCACAAAATCCGAATCCGCTTTTACTTTCACGTAAAAACCAACCGAATACTTACCTGTTGTTTTAAAATCGTACGTGAAATCATAGGTTCGGAACCAAAAATTATCCTTACGGTCCTTCACAACCTCGGATTGAATATCCTTGATATTGCCCGAGGGATCCTCAATCGCTACTTTCACTGAATGAATTTCGGTGTTTAAGCTGTCGACCTGGCTAAAAACATTGAATTTCAACTTCCCCTTGTTCACGTTGCCGAATACAGTATCTCCTTTAAACAGAAAAATATGCACGTTCGGCTTGATGACTTGAACTTGTCCATTCGCGGGATTCCAATCCACAGCCCCATCAAATTCCCGAACCGGTACATACGTTTTGCCATCAATTAAATATCCGCCATCCTTCAATTCATGACCGTTCAGCCAAACACGGACACGTTCATTGACGGAATCTGCAAACAAAAGGGTGCTGCCACCCATTAAAGAGAGCACTAGCATACATGCCATCACTTTTTTCCATTTCATAATAATCATTTCCCTCCATTGGCTCATCTTGTTGTTATATGTGTATACTACATGTCAAAAAACAAGTTGCGGACAATTTTGCACTTTGTGGTAAAATTTTTTCCCCTTGCTTTAAGCTGGGCTTATCACAAATTATACTGCATTCCAGGCCCGATTCGATCATATAATCCGTGTAAATCGACATGGAATTCGTTAAAATATACATTAGCATACGGGGACTACACATCATATCATCAGGAGGTTTCATCCATTGACACTAAAATTGCAAATGCTTGGCACCGGCAGTGCGTTTGCCAAGAACTACTATAACAATAACGCACTGATCCATGACGGAAATTTCACACTTCTCATCGACTGCGGCATTACAGCTCCTCTAGCGCTTCATCAGCTGAATAAGACGTTTAACGATATGGATGCTGTGCTTATCACTCACATTCATGCTGACCATGTAGGCGGACTTGAGGAGCTGGCTTTTATTATGAAAATGAAATACAACCGTAAGCTCCCACTCTATATTGCCGAGACGCTGGTGGAACCGATATGGGAGCACACCCTCAAAGGCGGCTTATATCAACAGGGACATATCTCCTCCCTGCATGATGTATTTGACGTACACCCTCTGAAACCGGGAGTGAAGACCAATATTTCATCCGGCATCTCGGTAGAACTGATTCATACGCAGCATATTCCCGGCAAGGACAGCTATTCGCTTTATCTAAATGATCGGATTTTTTACAGTGCTGACATGGTATTCGACCCTATACTGCTCAACCAATTGGTGAATGAGCGGGATTGTGAAGTGATTCTGCATGAATGTCAGCTACAAGGTCCCGGCGAGGTTCATACGACACTGGATGAGCTGCTTAGCCTCCCACAAGAAATTCAGGAGCGCACCTATCTCATGCATTACAGCGATGAGGTCGAAGCTTTCATTGGCAAGACCGGCATCATGGAATTTGTGGAGCAGCAGCGGGTATACGAATTGTAGTTCAGTATAGATGAATAGTTTATGAGGTTTCCCGGGAACACTAATGCCGGGAGGCGATTCATATGGATAATACACAACAAGAAGTCATAGGCGTCCGTAAAAACGGAGATGGCGACATCATCGAACTTAAGCTGGATAACGGCAGTGTCGTTGACTACAAGACAGCACAACAAATGGCCAAGAATAAAGAAATCAAAAACTTGAACGTATTCCGAGGGCGTGACGGTGACGAACATCTTCGCTCCAATGCGGATGGCGATCCCAGCAACAACCTGGACAATTTGCCAAACTTTTAAAATCATGACTAAAAAGACCTCGAGTTTATTCTCGGGGTCTCTTCTTTTTAAACAGTGCGGATCATTGGCACCATATATGGTAAGAAGCCTACAGTTCTTTTTTCATACGAACGTGGGGAATGCCCGCATCATCAAACGGCTCGTCCGAAATGGTCTCATACCCAAGCTTGCGATAAAATGCCTCCGCTTGAACCTGTGCATCCAGTACAGAATACTGCAGCTTCAATTCACGCGCCTGCGCTTCCAATGCCATCATCAGCACGCGGCCAATCCCTTTGGAACGGAAGGGCTTACGAACCGCAATTCGCTGCATTTTGGCGGAATCTTTATTGTAATAGGTGATACGTCCGGTTGCCGCGTACTGTCCCTCCGATTTGATCAGGACATGAAACGCATCGGAGTCCAGACGATCGTACTCATCAATCTCCAGGTCAATCGGCACCTTCTGTTCAAGCACGAAAACATCCTTCCGGATATCCAACGCCTGCTGCAATTGCTCTTCGGTTGATACATTTATGATTTCTGCTGCCATTTCAACACCTCTTTATGTAGAATCAATTCCTAAGTGATATCGCAGATCGAGATATTATACAAAATAATCGTTTTCCTGTATAGTATAAACTAACGTTTTCTTGAAAGGAGCATGGCCTTTATGGGCATGGGAGCCACGATATTTTGGGCTATTATCATCTCAGCCGTTATCATCTACCCTATCTTTTGGGCGATTAAAAAAGGTTATTCCCGCAAATGGGATGAGGAATAACATCGGCCGTTTTACAGCAAACCGCCAGCCTGCCAGCCGACGGTTTGCACTGCTCGTTGTTCGAGCAGTGGATACAGACATTCTTAGGACTGATCTGATACGGATCGTTGCTGCACCCCCTTATGGTTGGAGATCACGTAATGTGTCCACCGAATCCATCGGCGGAACCGGCTCCAGTGCCCCGCTTCCCTGCTTGGAATACACATCCTGATCTACAGAACGGCCGTAAACATCGAGCATTACGGGCGCTGCTGATCCATGGAGCGGCTCCAGCTGCACCGACGTTCTCTCCGGGATACTGCAACCGCTGCCCAGTACAGTTACCCCCAGCAACGAGAGCACCAGTCCGGCTCGTTTGAAATGAAGGGATTTCCCACCTGCCATACCATTCACGCTCCTCCACTAGCAAAATCATGCTGTATTTAGTCTGAACCGGAATGTGATTTTTTATAACGAGAAAACCATTGACAGTCGCATTGTCTGCTGGTAATATATGAATTACCTTTTTAAATATTTCATGATCTGTTAGCTCAGCTGGGAGAGCACTATCTTGACAGGGTAGGGGTCAGTGGTTCGAGCCCACTACAGATCATAACCGAAAACCCTTGATGCCATTGGCATCAAGGGTTTTTTCTTTTTTCCTTCTTTAGACTAGCTAGCTGAATTTCACCGGAAACCATAACCTACATATTCATCTTTATTTATACCATCATTTTTAAGTACCCCAGTCCCCTTTCGAAGGATCAAGACTTACTTTAACAGTTCTTCCGGCGTCTCTCCGCTATATACAAAAACGGGACTTGCAGTATTAACTACAAAAACAGCTACCAACGTCAGAGCAGATGCGATAAACGAAAACAACCGATGTCTAATCCTATGGATCCATAACATGAGCTTGTCCTCCTTTCCAGCGTATTAAACTGATAGCCTGGACCAAAAATATGACAGCCAATGTTGGGGACTGGAGTCCAAAGTTAAACATAACGATGAAACAGCTAATCAAGCGAAGTTTTACGTAATGTTTCCTCGGTATACGGGACTGCTTCTCAATTCGGCTGGGAGCGAACAGCATCACCAGCAACAGACTGAGAGCAGTAATTACGAGAATGCTTGCATTCCCCATATCCGCAAAAGACACCAGAGTGAATAGCGCTGTCGTGAATGCAATACAGCCTGCCCCCGTCTTAAGATGATATCCTCCGGAAAATTGCCTTAGTACCGCAAAACCCACCAAGGCTATCACAGCCTGCTTCATGTTACCTGTAAAAATAGAGATAAGCAGCGTGAAGACCACAATACATAATACGTTTAAAATGATGGTGATCGCATGTTTCAGAACAGAAACAGAGGACTTATGGTCAGGTACCTGGCGTTTGATCCCCTCCGCTATCCACTTTGACAAGCCTTCTATGATCATAAGATTCCCGCTCCTCTGTATTGATGGCATAATACAAGAAGATTCCAAATGTTATTCCAAAGAAGAGAAGGTGCAGCCATAAACGATTAAGGTAAAATAGAATTGCAATTAATATCAACACCACGATAATCAACGTGATCAATAGAACATGTTCAAATTTAATGCGCAGCTTTTCCAGATCGTACTTAAACCCAATACCAAACCTGTACATAACCCAGGATATCAATAGTCCTGTCGCACCTGAGAGGATTTGAAGAATATAACCATTGGCATGATCGGTCTGAATGGAGTCGATTGATCCGAATATCGTTGTCAGATATGCCGTTTGAATTAACGCATAAAACATATAACCCAGAATGGTGCAGATCGCCGACCAGATAACCGGGATCTTAATAATGGCTGAGAATAAGAAAACGAAGATTAACACGGTAATGAGAGGGGCTAGAAAATCCAATTGAAGTTCGTTGCGCATGATGAAACTTTGTAAGTTGGCAAGGATCATGACAATCAACGCCTGCCATATGTACTCTGTCGTCTTGAATCTAAGCAATGTCATGATTAGCGAATAAATAGCCAGTGTTTCAAATGTTGAAAACAACATAAACCAAATAACTTCCATTCAAAGATTTCCTCCCTACACCATAAGAAATGGTTAAAATGTGTACTACGCCAATTCTCGATTTATCCTGATTACATTGATGGTTATAACGTCCATAAATAAACGGTATACCGACAACAGACCCTCAGTTTCTATCGAGTCGTCCTAAATGATGCGTGTTCTTGAGGTCAATTCCGATGGCGCCTGCCACTTCTTATATGTCTGGAAACTGTGATGGAAAATGCAAAAACATTAACGTCGTGTATGTCTCCGGATTGGCCCAAAAATTCTAAAAAAGAACAGCTTAGAACTTCTTATACACCAATACGAAATTAAATCGCTGCACCGTCCAATCCATATACCAAACGAAAATCAAGCACTAGTTATCAAGAATCCACGACCTTGCGAAAATGACTAAGCCAGAATACTCAGTTCCTCTATATTAACATCCTGACATCATCTAAGTTGATTATATAAGGCCCGGAAGGCATAACAACAGGTAATTAAATACATAAGTGGGGGAATCCATCATGGATCTATGAAGTGAAGAGTGAATTAGGAAGTTAATTTGCTATATCTCTATTATATACGAACCTACGTTCCTGTTCAAGCATTTACAATCTAAAAAATGAAAGAAGAGGCATCCATCTCGGGTGCCTTTCCTAAGGAGAATATAACATTGCGAAACAAGACTTTATTATGCCTAATCGTTCTTTTACTAACATTCGGACCACATACAACCTACGGGGAAGACAACAGCTCGCTCAACCAAGAAACAATAAATCGATTACGGGAAACCTATAATTTGGAAGCACCCGGGCCTCCATCCATGCTATCCGGGTGGAGCGAAGGAGACTGGGGAATTAGTCTTGATCCTTCCTCTCTGCCCGATCTAATTCACATAACCCTGCACCCGGTATGGTTCTTTACCCGGCAGCTGGTCCATATTTTATCCTCTTAGCGTAATCCGCTTCATCTTCCCCTCCTCTTCCTGTCATTCCCCGATTCACTTATACAGCTTGGTCCATGCCAATCCATTCGCAACGAGCAGCATGAGGATATATGCTAACATGCCATAGGGAAGCATGCTGCTTGCATAATGCAAACCGCATAATCCGCCCACTACAATGAAGAAAAGCAGCACCCACCAGCCGTCTTTCTGCTGAGCCATATTAAACGCCTGAGAGAACGGTGGAGTGCGCAGAATTGCCTTGGCTGATAAAGGAATCAACACCAAGCCGGTAAGGAATACGATGAGAACATCCGGGATAATCCGGCTTCCGAACAGAATCAGGAATATGACCGCGTTCACAGTGAAGAGCGGCAGGAACATTCTGACCGCAAAAGCCTTTAACGCCCCTTGGTATAATGGATTCATGCTTGGCATCGGGGCTGCGCCAAATAGCCAGAAGGCTTTGGGCTTGCCGGAGAATTTCAGCATCATAACGACCGTTACAATCATAATAAGCATCGTGTGCAGTACATAGTACGACGATCCCTGGCTGATTTCGGTCAATGAGGAGTTGCGGATTGTGGAGACAAAAAATAAATAAGGCAGTAACACGGACAATCCGAGTGTTGGATACACTTTAAACTTAAATTCTCTCTCATTCTTCAGCATGCTGGAAGATAATCGGAAACAAGCCTGCTCCGTGCGCGACCGGCATACCAATTTGGCCAAGAATCTGTCCAATCGCCCGCGCTCCCGCCCTTTTCCCGCATCGCTGTGAGCCAGCTTCTCCAGATGCTGCTCGAAAGAAGGAATATAACGGACATAAACGATCATAAGCACAATCGGTACCAGTACAGCCAGCAACGAGAGAACGGTCAGCCACCCGCTCCCCTCGCCAAACAGCCACTCATATGGAGCCGCAAACCACACCGGCGGAAGCAGAATCTGCCACCAGGCCGGCGTAAATACCAAATTGAAATCAATCAGATCAAAGGAACGGATCACAAACTGATAGCCAATGGCCAGCGCGGCGGAAAGTCCAATCTGTACATAATTGATCAGATCCTTCAGTTTCTCTCCATCCCAATACTTAAGCAGCAACAGATAAACCAAGGAAGTGCTCACCAGAATGAGCATATTCATCAGAATTAACTCCAGGATATAGATCAGAAAGAACAGCACGCCATGCTTGATCAATCCTACGACCAGTGAGCCTGCTGAGAGCGCCCCGGTAAGCAGCAGCAAGTAAATTCCAGCATGAATCGATCTCGCCAACCCGACCGTACGACCGTCGATCGGCTTTGTCATCAAAATGCTGCGGTCGCGCACATCAAGGAGCACGGAAGAGAAATCTGAAATCATGGAGCTCATGATCAAGAACATTAGGATCGCAGACAGGATGCTCATCGGCATTAAATATTCCGGATCGCTCCAGAACACAAACGGCGTCAGGACAAGCCCGATTAAGCCGTACAGCCAGAGGGAGCTGACAAACAGGTTCTTGTCCTGCTCTTCTTCTTTCTTCCTGTTGCTTGAAGATAATATGACAGGTGCACGCCTCGAATCCATCAGCAATTTGACATGGAGGATCCTGCGCAGGGTTGCATAGTCGACACCCATTCTCGAAATAATTCCCTGAAAGCGATCCAGTATCTTCAGCATTCGAAACGATGATTCCAATCCCCCCATATCAACTTCCCTCCCGAATGATCGATACGAACCGTTCCGCAATACGGGCATGGTCATGGAACCCCGTCAGCTGATTAAACACTTCTTCCAGGGACCCCTCATGGGAATGCTGTTGTAATTCTTTGAACGTTCCGTCTGCCACTACCCGGCTGTCAGCAAGCAGGATGATCCGGCTGCTGATTTTCTCAACGACGTCCATAATATGTGAGGAATAAAAAATCGTCTTGCCCTGGGCCGAGAGTTGAGCCAAAACTTCCTTGACCACCATCACGCTGTTCGCATCCAGCCCGCTTAAGGGCTCATCCAGAAACAATAGATCAGGGTCATGCAGCAGGCTCGAGATCAGCAGCACCTTTTGCCGCATTCCTTTTGAAAACGTAGCGATCCGCGAGTGATAGGCCTTTTCCATGTCCAAACATTCCATCAATTGCTTCGCCTTATCATCCGCTGCATCATATGTAAGTCCGTACAACTCGCCTATAAAGGTCAAATACTCGGCAGCCGTTAACTGATCGTACAATTCGGCCACCTCGGGGACATATCCGATTCTCCGTTTGTAATCGATATTCCCATCGGAAATATCCTGACCGAATATGCGGACTGTCCCCGTGTACCCCTCAACCAGCCCGAGCATGATCTTGACCGTCGTGCTTTTCCCCGCTCCGTTCGGACCGATATATCCAATCATCTCGCCGCGGCGTACCTCCAAGTCGATACCGTTCAGCACATAACGATTATCATATTTCATGCGCAGGTCTTGAATCCATAACACTTCATTTTCGGACATGATATGATTCTCCATTCCCTCATTGACTTCACATACCTACCTTATTATGGAAGTAGGGGAAAATCAACCTTTTGACGCATACTCACTCTGCAGTATCCCCATATGCACGATGTCATGCCAGACGCCATTCCGGTACAAGCTCTGCCTGGAGCTGCCCTCGTGGACAAATCCGATTTTTTCATACAGCTTGATCGCTTTATGGTTGAAGGAAAATACTCGCAAGCTTACCCTGTGCAGATTCAGTTCCAAAAAAGCATAATCGAGCAAAAGCGTCATCGCTTCAAAGCCGTACCCTTTGCCCCAAAAAGTCTTTTCGCCAATGTCGATGATGCACTCCGCATTCCGGTTCTTGGTATCGATATGAACCAATGACATGATGCCGATCGGTCTGCCGGTATCCTTCAACAGGATCAGATAGCTCTTCGAGGAGGAAGAGCCCAGGATCACATGCTGAACGAAGTCCTTTGTTTCCTCCAGTTGATAAGCATCCAGGCAAGGACTGGTGGATTGCATCACTTCGAGATCATTACGCCAGGTATGATAAAGCTCCGCGTCATTCATCGTCATTTTTCGACATGTCAATCTAGCAGAATTAAATAGCATCAACAAGCACCCTTTCCATAATCATGTTTCTATTGATATCGGATCTAACATTACGCAGAGAGATTGGATGAACGTTTCCAGCTGCTCCGGTACGCAAGTCATCGTCGGTCCGAGCTGGAAGGTATCCAGCATAAGTCCGTTCAGAAACGAGATCATATATCGCGCGATGGCTTCCGGTTCCAATCGGGGCCGAAACTCCCCTTGCTCCTGACCTTTCCGAAAGACCCGTCCCATGGCCTCAACAGTCAGTTGATATCGTTCGGTTATATAGGGATAATCCTTCCTGGCATGAACATAAGAGGAAGACAGGAAAAATTCTGCCCTGGCCAATACAAGCGAATGCCGGATTAGCGATAGATCACCCTGCTGTTTCTGAACCCAGTCCATCAACTGATTCCATATCGGATATTGCGGATCCGGTTCAAAAAAACGGAGCGTCTCTTGGTCGTCAAAACGGAGGACCTCTATAAATACATGCTCCACATTATCAAAATACGCATACACGGCTCCGCGGGACATGCCCGCTTCATCCATAATGTCCTGCATCACGGTGCGGGCATAGCCCTTTCTGATAAAAACGCGCCTGGCCGCCCTCAATATTTCATGCTTCTTCTCCTGTTTGTATTCCTCACTAACCCGTGGACACATGAGTCATCACTCTCCCGCCCTTTAACATGAATAGCGATTCCACGAACTTCACCTTTGCATAAACGACATCAGTGTCGTTTTAAACTTATTTTATCATAAACGACACTGGTGTCGTTTTCAAGCGGCATCTGTGTTCAACACGAAAAGCCTCTTGAAGAAATCCCCTCTCCTCCTTATATTTCTCTTTGAAAACAACTTGTTCTATTTTTCCGCTTATGCACATTTCCGTCAACATTCGCGAATAGCTGCATATATATGGGGGAGAACGAAAAGAGGTGATCGGACATCATTAAGGGCATCAGCCGCATACTGATCTTCACCTTACTGCTGGTTTTCTTTTTCCCCGTCGTATCCCATGGCGCTTCCGGACAGAAGCTGGACAGTAAGTACAGCAAGTACGCACAGTTTATCGTTATTGATAAATCCACCAACAAACTGACGTATTATGAAAAAGGCAAGGTCATTAAAACGTTTCCCGTCGCTACAGGCAAAAAGCCCTCCTATACGCCAGAAGGCCTGTTCAAAATCCACGAAAAAGTGAAAAACAGACCTTACTACAAGGAAGGCATCAAGGGAGGAGACCCCCGCAATCCGCTAGGGGATCGCTGGCTCGGCATTAATGTGAAAGTAAACGGCAGAGTCAGCTACGCTTATGCCATTCATGGAAACAACAACGCCAACTCGATCGGAAAATACGTATCGGCAGGTTGTATACGGATGCATAATAAAGACGTACGCTGGCTCTACGACAAAGTGAAAATGAATACCCCCGTCCTCATCCAAAAATAAGAGCGCAAAAAAGCCAAACACATTCATGTGTCTGGCTTTTTTAAAATTTAGCGTTTACGATCCATACTCCGCTCCGAATTCAATGATATTGCGGTCTGGATCCAGCACGAAAATCTGGGCAAAGCCGGCAACGCTGTCGGGATTAGCCACATACTCGACATTCATTCGGTCCAGCCATTCCTTCGTCTCGCGGTAGCTTTTCACCCAGATCGAGAAATGCCCGTCCGTCGTATCGATTCCGCGCTCCCGCAGCGTATCACTGATGGGATGCTCCAGCAGATGAAGCTGCTGGTCTCCGACAGCGTACCAGACACCCTTGGAGGCAAACGGCGGTCGCGGCAGCTCCTGAAACCTCAGCACCTCCGAGTAAAACACCTTCGCTGTCTCCAAATTTCGTACGGCCAAGCTGACATGGTGCAGTCTTTCAAATTGAATCATGATTCACACCCACCCATAAACGGAATCGATCATCGTTCATATTGTCTGACAGCTTTATAATATTGTCCATCCATTTCAACCAAGAGCACCTTCTCAGCAGGCGCCCCAGCCAACTGATAGATGGCCGTTCCGACAGGTAAACTGCTATCTCCATCTTCCAACCGTACTCCCTCTGGAGCACGATGATCCGCAACGTCCGCATGATCGATCTCGCGGCTCACTTCTCCAAGCTTGGTTCCGGCTTTAAAAGAAGGAAGCACGGCATGCTTCAATACTTTGTAAGAGTTTCCACCACTCCATACAACAAATCCCTCGCTCCATTGCGCAGGCTTACTATTTGCTGCTTTTTCCTCGGGTTGTATTTGTTCCGATGAGCCAGTTACATTAACCTCACTCTTCTCCACGACTGCTGTGGAATTCAAAGTCATCGAAACGACCATTGCAGTGACAATCATCAAAAAGTATTTCATTCCAAGACTCTCCTTCCATTTCTTTGAATAAAGGTATGTAACCATCTTGTATAGGATAACTTATACATTATATTTGAATCAACCATCTAAGGGGGGAGTTAACCATGGACATCCATTCGGAGGAATATAAAATTGCCTCACTCAATGGGAATGAAGGTACCTTGAAAGCGATTGAAGATGCTGAGACCAAAATTGCCGAGCTTACGGGCAAAGATATCACCCTGATTGCTTACGAGAAAGACCATACCCAAGAGAAGAATCAATAATCATGCCGAGTAAAATAAAGAGCTGCCCTCCAACCGTCCATGGGGACTGACCCCCATTAAGGCCTAGGGAGAGCAGCTTTTTATTTTCATTATGCAAGACAGTAAGGCCCGATCCTTGTAACTCGGAATCGGGCCTTGCTGGACCGGGATGTCATGTTCCCAGCCGTATCTAATAAATGTTTACTTGACCGTAACTTTAACGCCGAGCGTCACGATTTCGTGAGGCTTAACCGGCAGCGTGAAGCTTTCTTGATTATCAAAGCTTTGAACCGTACCCTCTACTTCCAGAATAGAGCTCTTATAAACGCCCCGGGAAGGTAGAGAAGATTTCAGCTTCAGCTCTGTATCCGTGCCCGCCATATTGAACCAGCGCAGCATCAGATCCCCGGTCTTCGGATTCACTTTCAGGGAAGAGAACGCAAGCTCTTCATGGCTCCATTCAAGCGGTGCGGAAGTCGATGCGACGGCGCCGGCATGGACTCCGGTCTGTGCAACCGTCCATGGAATTTGGAACTGGTAAGCCTCAGCGTATGCGCCTGACTTCATGCCGTCTCCCTGATGCGGAATGACCTCCATACGTACGGTATGAACGCCGATGCACTGAGCCTCAGGTGTAGGGAAGTACCCCCAATCACCGAGCTCGCCTACGGAACGAAGCAATGTAACGGCGATGGTATTCCGGCCGTCACGCAGGACTTCATATTCATTCAATCCCTGGTTAGCTACCGTCAACCCTGCAGTAGCCGTCGTAACGTCAACGAAAGCCTGTTGGTGAGCCGTATAACTCGGGTTCTCCCATTCGGCAGCAGGTTCGTTATCCCGCGTTGCCACCTCAAACATGGAATCCACGTTGTGTGACGATGCCTGCAGATCCGTTGGGAACAATGCACGCACCCGATGATCCTTCGCCTGATTATCCATCGTCGCTTCAATCTCCACGCCTTTGCCGCTGCGGTTCAGACTGACCACGGTACGAATGCGCATGGGCACCATCTCGCTCGATCTTTGCGCTTTGCGGTTTGGATAATATACAAGCTCATGCTGCTCTTCATCCAGCTTGCTGTCGGCCATAGCCGGAATGGACCAGTTATGAACGATTTCAATGGATGCGCGGTAAGGCGTATCTTCCAGAACCGAAATTTGGGCGGTTTGGCCTTTCGTGGTCAATGCCGCTTCGCCATCCGGCTGTTTGTACATATATTCGTTACCGATATCTCCGGTGTTTTCATAGACGCCCAGATCGCGGTATACTTGTCCGTTCTTTTTATCCGTCAAGGCGAAGGAACCGTCCCCTTGGATCTCAACCTTGATCAGCTCATTCTCCATCACATTGGCATTGCTGATTAAGGATTCAACCTCGGCAGGCTTCACTTCACTCTTCACCCAAGCATAAGAAGTCAATCCCATTGCCGGAATTGCGCTTGCCTCGAAGGTGAGTCTCACACGACGGCACATATACGGCTGGCGGAAACGGTCGTCCGGCAGATCGTACCCGAACTGAAGACCCAGATCCTCAACGGTGCAAGGCACAGCTTGTCCTTGAGCGTTAACCAGCACGCGGCCGGACAAGTCGATTTCCTTCATCCGGCGGCTGGTTTCCTCCAAGGAGTAACCTTCCCGGAAATAGAGCCGTTTCGCGTCCAGCTCGATGCTGACCGTACCGCTGCGGCTCCAACCCGTCGTATTGAATACAACAAGCGGCAGCGGATCGGATCCCCACTGCTCGAAGGCGCTCGTGTCAACGGCATCTGCAATGACGCGAACACTGTCGTCCACGATATTTTCAGCCACATGTGCGCTTTTCTCAAAGCGGGTAACCATTTCGCGGTGAACTTCGTCCACGCTGCAGCCGCAGATGCTGTCATGCGGATGATTCTGCATCAAGGTCTTCCATGCGTAGGTGAACAGATGATGCGGATACTCCTTGCCCAGCAGGCTCGCGTAGGATGCAAGCGGTTCGGCCACTTTTTCGAGTAAGGTCTGGCCGCGCTGGTTCATCTGCTTCAGGTACACACGTGCCGAAGCGGTATTCACGAGCGTTCCCCATCCATCGGTACGCTGACTGCGCAGCTCTCCTTTTACGGAGGAAAGATCCTGCGGCAGCTTCTCCCGAACGGCTGTCAGATAATCGTCAAAATTGGAATGAATAAACTCCGTATCCGGATACAGCTTCTTCGCTGTACGGATGCCTTCCGGAAGATCAGTCTGTATCGGCTGATGGTCACACCCGTTCATATAGAGCAGCTCAGGCGTGGAAGCATACTTCTCGGCATCCGCCAGCTTGCGGTCCCAGAATGCCTTCGCTTCCGCTTCATCAACGGGAACCTCGTTACCGTTACTGTACCAGTTGGCAAACAGGATGCCCAGCACCTTGGAGCCGTCCGGACCTTCCCACATCAGCTCTGAGAATGAGGACTCATAGCCGCTGTCGGAGACGGTATTGTTAAAGCCCGTTGGCTTCACGCCCCGGCCGAAAAAGGCATTATCGATGCCGGACTGCAGCATCAACTGCGGTATTTGGCCTGTAAGTCCAAATGTATCGGGAAAATAACCGATTTTGGCAACTGTGCCGTATCGCTCGGCATCCTGGTGTCCGATCTGCATATTTCTCACGTTGGCTTCACTGCTTGTCAGGTAGGCATCCTGCAGAATGTACCATGGACCGATCATAATGCGACCATCCGTGATCAGCTTCTCCAGCTGCTCCTTCTTCTCGGGTCTCACCTGCAAATAATCTTCGATAATAATCGTCTGGCCATCAAGGAAAAAGCTGCGGTACTCCGAGTCCTTCTCCATCGTCTCAAGCAAGCTGTCCATGAGCTCGATCAGCCGCACATGGTGCTTTTCATACGGTAAATACCACTCGCGGTCCCAGTGAGTATGCGAAATAATATGTGCTTTTCTGGATTGATCCATCGTTTGCTTAGTCCCCCTTATGTTAGCCCTTCGATACCGTGATTTCGACCTCATCCGGACGGTACAGCGATAACAGGTCACCGCTCGCATCAACTGCAAACAAGACCGAACGATCCGCTTCCAGCACGAATGAATAGATGAGGCCTGTGGAAGGATCCTTTACCTCAACGTTCGTGTCCCACGATTGCTCCGAGCCGAATACGAAGAGAGCTCCTTCTTCAAACGTTACCTTGCGTCCATATACGCCGGAATGTTCTCCGCCTTGATGCCAGATCAGTCCAGTGTCTGCAGCGGACAGCTCCAATGCATACCGATATAAAGCCGAAATGGTGTCGATTCGATCATTCATTTCTACGGGAAGCGGGCTCCAGAGAAGACGCCCTGCTCCAAGCTTCACGTCCACGATAGAGTCGCCGGCCAGATCAGCCGGTTTCGCTCCGCTGCCTGCCGGAATTTCTTTGCTCAGCTCGGCAATCTTCCGATGGCCATACGATGCAGACCATGTAGTATCCCCAATGCGCAAGCTTTCTTCCCGGCGCACATTCGCCAGCTTTCTCTCGCCCAGCTCCTCGGTCATTCGATCGACCTGATGCCAATATGCATCCAGACTGATAGGACCTGTCAGAAGCAGCGTAGCTCCCGTTTCCTTCACGATATCCATCAACTCGGCAAACGCCTGGTCATCTACATTGTGCGCGCTCGGCAGAATGACGAACTTCACTGGATGGTTACGCAGCGAGCTTAAATCATATTCCCCGACAGCGCGGAATGGCACGTTCAGCTCGTAAGCAAGTGCGCGCGTCGCCTTGGTCGTTGCTTCAAAAGCGAGCTTACGGTTCGAGAAATCGTTCGAATAAGGGAAGATGACCGCGGTCTCTTCCAGCTTCCGGCCTTTAAACATATCCCGGATGCCTTCCATGAAAGCGCCGAAATCATACGACACATCCGCTTCCGGTTTCTCCGTACCGTCAGCGCGGACAGCTCCGATATGCGATTCATTGGCATTGTCCATGTAGAAATTCGTGTTCCAGATCCAATGAATGGCTCCTGCGCCCCCTGTTGAGAAGGCGTAAGCATACTTGCGCTCCAGCAAATTCCGCAGCTCGGCTTCGCTTCGCTTCGCCCGGCCATCCGGTGTCTCCACGTACATGATGCCCGTTTCCTGAATCAGGTTCGGTTTATCCGGCGTTTTGGCAAAGATGCCGTCCCAGATCAAATAGTCGTTGAACCACCAGGAGTGGACCGTCGTATAGTCTACGGCTTCGGCATAGAAGAACGGAGATGGACGCTGTGCGCCAAGCGCCTCGTCCTGTCCAACGGTAACCATATGATCCGGGCATACTTCTTTAATATCGTCATATAATTCCTTGGCCCAACGGTTATGCATGTCCATGGAGAACAGTGCGTAATCAAGCCATTGGGTGCCTTTTTTCCCTTGATGCATGTCTTGAACGTCAAAATTAATGACTTGAGGCTCCGGTGGAACCACGGAGTCAAAACCCGGCAGCTGATCGGCTGTCATATTCCAGCGTTCCTGCAGACGTTCAATCGAACCATGGCGCTTCTTCAGCCAGTCGATATAAGCTTGTTTCTCGAATGGATCCTTCGCGGAACGCGGTCCGTCCGAGAATATCTGCGGCGGATCAAACATGGATGGCTCGTTAATCAGATCCCAGTCCACATTCTTCGTATCTTTATGTCTACTAATGATGGAACGTATGAAACGCTTCTGCGCTTCCACACTTCGCGGATCGAGGTAAGGATTTTGACCTTCCCAAGTCTCCGGGGTGAAGGAGAAGAACGTGAATGTCACCTGCAAATCATGCTTCTTCGCCGTTAACAGGAAGGCGTCAATCGAACGCAAAACCTCTTCGGATGCATGACCGTCCACCTGCATAATATTGCGGTATGCGGTCCAGATACCGGTACGAATCCAGTTGATGCCCGCATTACGCATCTGTGCCATATCGCGGTCCCATACATCCGTGTTCGGAAGGAACAGGAACTTACGCGCTACATCGGAGGTCATGTAAGTCATCCCGACAACAGGCAGCGGGCGGCCATCCTTGATGAAGTAATCCCGATTGCAGGTTACAGGCGTTCCCGCCTGCAAAAGCTCGGAATCTGTTCCCCAGAACCCTTGTCTCAGCACGCGGATTTCTCCATCCGGTCCTTCAGCTTCACATACGACCCGATAGGATCCAGGCTTGATATCCAGCATAACCGGAATGCGCTGCACATGAAATTGTCCGGTCACATCCACCGTCTCGGAATGATGCCATGATAAGGACTCATCTTGGTCGTGCTTGACGGAGATGCGGAATGTCCAGCTCTGCGGCTCTTGTACGGGTAAGCTCCGGCCAAGACGTTGTGCCTGCAGGGTCAGAATCGCGCGCTCGCCGGACTCGTAGGCCGCATAATTCGGCTTGATCCACAGCTCGGTGATGCCCTTTGCGCAGAATGCCGCCCAGCGCCGTACCTCATCTCCTCCATCCTGTTCCCAGAAAGAGGTTGAGAGAGGCTGATTCACAAACATCCAGCGTCCGCCCAAGAAAGGTCCGCCGACGTTTTCCCACAAAACGGCAGGAGCCGCGACTTCTCGTCCCTTCGCCGTGGTCCCCTTAAGAAGCGGATAAATCCGTGTATCCATCGGCCCGGCCGATCCCATCTGATGCGGCAGGTCACTGCTTTTGGTGACATGCGGAACCAGGTTCCACGTATCGCGGACGGATAACCGCTCATGGCAGCTCTCCATAACCGGAATAACGTCACTTGCAGTTAAATGGTCGACGCGTCCGCTGTCTACTGGCAGCACCTCGTGAATGTGGAGCTGCTGGTGGTATGCCGTCTGTTCATGCTCCACCACCCAAGCGCCATCCTCCATACGGACAGGGCGTTTGAAGGGGGCACCGCCTACGCTGACAAGACCGCCGCCATTTCTCAGAAAGCCCAGGATCGCTCTCCAGGCGCTTTTCGGGAAGTAAGGCGCATGCAAATTGACAAAGCTTGCGCCCTGTCCACCTGCAGATTCCAGCGCTTCAGCCAAATCCTCAGCACGACACACGACATCGAATGCATGCAGGGCCGCCGCGCTAGCCGGCAAACCGGCAGCTTCTGCTGCCGGAAAGGACGGATCGTAGAATACAATCAGACGCCCGCTCATAGAATACCTGCTTTCATCGCCTGATACACCAATTGCGAGAAGAGGCTGTTGGACCAGGCAAACCAAGATCTAGTAAAGACTTTTGGATCGTCGGCATGGAAGCCTTCATGCATAAAGCCGGTATCGGCATCGGTCGCTTCCAGCAGCGCAATCATCTCCAGCTTCTCTTCGGCCGTCTGTGCCGTAATTCCCTGCATCGACAATGCCATATGCCAGATGTAATCCGGCGGTGTATGCGGACTGCCAATTCCTTTGGCAACAGCGCCCTCGTAGTAGAAAGGATTCTCTTTGCTTAGCGCAAACCGTCTGGTGTTTTGATAGATCGGATCATCTGCAGAGCAATACCCCAGATAAGGGATGGACATGAGTCCAGGGGTTCCCGCATCATCCATCAAGCAGTAATTCCCGTAACCGTCTGTTTCATAGGCGTAGATGGGTCCAAACTCCGGATGGCGGTAGATGCCGTACAACTGAATCCCGTGATCCACGTCGGCTTCGAGTCGTTTCAGCTCATCGAGCAGCTTCATGTCCCGGAATACCCATTCCGCGAATTCCTGCATTTGACGCAAGGCGACAACGGCGAACATGTTGCCCGGAATATTGTAGTGGAAGTCGCAAGCGTCATCGCTTGAACGGAAGCCGGACCAGATCATGCCCGTATAATTCACCGGCATGCCGAGCCCGTTATTGCGCAACGAATCCGTTGGAATTCCGTTATCCCGCGTGAAACGGTAAGGCGATTTCTCGAAATGGTGCTGCTCGGTTTTAAACAGCTCGATGATCTTGATCATAGCCGACTTGAAGTTGGCGTCGAACACATCCGTAAGTCCGGTTTCCTTCCAGTACAGGTAGGCCAAACGAACGGAGAAGCATAGCGAATCAATCTCAAACTTGCGCTCCCATACCCATGGGGACATTTCGGTTTCGTCGGTTGTATTCCAATGCCAGTCATTCGCCGATTCATTAAAGGCATTGGCATAAGGATCGATATGAATATATTGAAAATGGCGTTTGATCAATCCGCTTAAAATCCGCTGCAGCTGCGGATCATTCTTCGCAAACGGAATGTAATGGATCACCTGTTCTACCGAATCGCGCAGCCACATGGCCGGAATATCACCGGTAATCACAAATGTCGTGCCATCCTCCATCAGTTTGGTTGTTGTCTCCAGCGTGTTCGGGAAAGTGTTCTTGAACAGCTGAAGCAGCTTTGGACGGTGCGCAAGCTTTTCTTCAGCCTCTTGCAGAACCGCCTGAATCGATTGCGGCAGCTCAAGCTCCGGCATTGGTATTTTGGGGAGTCTGAATTGTTCCATGGTTGTTCTGGCTCCTTTGATTAAGTATGATGTGTAGTCAATTTGATGGTTTTGATCTCATACGGCAAGAATTGAAGGGCTAACCTTCCTTCCGCAGTATCCAGTAGTTCGAGTTCTTCTTCCAGGGCGTTGGATACATGGACGCTTTCATAAGGATAAGGCCAGCTGAGCACTGCTTCGTCTCGGCCTCCCGCGGATTCATACATCCGAAGAATATACCCTGAACCGTCTTCTGCTGGTTTAACAGTATCCAGGATCACATGATCGCTCTCGAATGGAATAAACGAATGAACAGCAGCCCGAGGCCCCTTGTTCGAGCTTGTTCTTACGTATGGAAGCTCATGATTGAGCTCGGCAGCTTTGCGGACGATTCCAGCGCTTCTCCAGTCTCCTTCATGCGGGTATAGGGAATATGTGAACTCATGCTCACCCAAGTCTGCCGTGACATCGGGCCACTTCGGCGCGCGCAGCAGGGACAACCGGATGGTGCTATCCTGAATGTCATACCCGTACTTGCAGTCGTTGATGAGGCTGACGCCGTATCCATGCTCCGACACATCCGCAAAACGGTGGCCGCAGACTTCATATTGCGCCTGCTCCCAGCTTGTATTGCGATGGGTCGGTCTCTCGATGGTTCCGAACGGAATCTCATAAGTAGCCTTATCGGCAACGACCCCGATCGGGAAGCCGACTTTCAGCAGTTTATGTGATTCATTCCAACTGACAAACGTCTTGAAGTCGATCCGCCGGTCATGATGATAAAAAATCATGTCCTGCATGATCTCCGAGTTATGGATGCGCCAGCGGAAACGCAGCACATCCTGTACCTCACCCGCATGCACCAGCTTCTTCTCGATCAGCTCCGCCTCTCCGGCTAATTGCTCCTCGTAACGGGTATCGATATCCCATGCGTCCCACAGCGTCGGACGGTCATGGAAGAAGTGGAAGCGGTTCGCGGCTTCGCCCGGCTTGACCACTTCCCGTTGAGCCTCTTTATCCCACAGGCTCGTGATTTCGCCGCGCTCATTAAAGCTGACCTTATAATGATCCGTTTCCCATGAATCTGCGAACACTGTAGTAGATTTCTCCGCCACCACCTGGTTTCCTGCTGGCGGCTTCAACCAAATGGTCTTGTATCCCAAAGCCGGGATGCCTTGAACATGAACATTCAAGCGGTGAGAGGTTTTACCGTTCTCATCGGTTTGGACATCGTATTGCAGCAGCGCTCCATCCGAATCATACGGCGCAAGGCCCTGCTCTCCTTCAATCGAAATGACCGCATCTCTGCTCCATCCAAGTCCGTTGAAGATGACATACGGAATGCCTTCCCCTTCTGTATCGGCCTGATCCGCCAATACCTGAAGTCCAAGACGGAGGCTGTGATTTCCTTTTTCGAATACCTCTTCGTATTCCTTCTCGGAGGTGACGTAAGACTCCGTAATGGCAGACCCCGGAATAATATCATGAAATTGATTCAGCAAAATCAACTTCCAGCCGTCATGCAGCTCGCTCGTAATTGCCTGCTTCTGCTCGTTGTCCATCGACGAAAATGCCACCGAATTCCAGAGCTCCGCCTCGCGGTACAGAATTTCCGCCTTCCGGTTATGACGCTTGTTCCGCGCATGCGTTGTATAGGTGCCGCGATGAAGCTCAAGATACAAATCCCCGCGCCATTTCGGCAGCTTCGGCTGTGTTTCCTCGATCCCGCTGAAAAACTCGGCAGCCGTACTGTACTTGCTGGCCGGTTGCCCCACCATAAGCCCGGCGCGGTCGATATATTCCAACATTTCGCGGGTTACGCCGCCTCCGCCGTCACCATGTCCATACAGCAGCATCTGCTCCGGATGAACGGCTCTTTGGCGGTATGACTGCCAGTGCTCATGAACATCTTTGGGCAGCGTGTTCTCATTCACGCCGTGATTGAGATAGGATAACATCGGGGTTCCATCGATCCCGACCCAATGGAACAGGTCGTAAGGGAACACATTCGTATCGTTCCAGCCAAGTTTTGTTGTCATGAAATAACGAATGCCGCCATGCTTCAGGATCTGAGGCAGCGATGCACAATAACCGAATGTATCCGGCAGCCACTCAATATGAGATGTCAGACCAAACTCTTCTTGATAGAAGCGCTGCCCGTACAGCATTTGACGCATGAGGGACTCCCCGCTCGGAATGTTCAGGTCCGGTTCGACCCACATCCCGCCGACCAGCTCCCATCGTCCTTCCTTGATTCTGGCCTTCACTCTCTCGTACAGCTCAGGATCGTGATCCTTCAGGAATTGGTACAGCAAAGGCTGGCTCTGCGCGTACTTAAATTCGGGATATTCATTCATTAGCGCATCCATGGTGGAGAAGGTCCGGCTTGTTTTTCGCACGGTTTCCCTGACGGGCCACAGCCAGGCGATATCGATATGCGATTGGCCTACCATATGCTCGGTGCCTTCAGCGTGGCCGCCAATGGCAGTAACCGCCTGTTTCAGATCATGCTCAATCCCGGTTACCTGAGCGCCATCCCGAATGGCGGCATCCTCCAGGCTGACAAAGCGGTCCATCGCCTGATACAGCGCCTCCATTAAGCGAATTCGCCGCATATCGCTATCCGGCAACAGGATAAGCGAATCGCGGATCACGGTCGCGGTGTACATCAGGCTCTGAACGGGTACGTTCACGTTGACTAGCAAGCTTTGCACCCTAGTAATCGGAGGCTGGATGACAGCCTGCTGATTCAGCGGGTCTACCGGCTCCGGAATCGGATCGTACAACTCGATCTCAAGCTCCATGTTCAAGCCGGTGCGTTTCGGATCAAGCTTGACGAAAGTATGATTGCGGTCCAAGCCCTGATAAGATACTCCGTTTATGCGCAATAATCCCTCGCCCCCGGAGTGGAATACAAGTCCGATCGCTCCATCCACCCAGTGGGTGGGCAATTCAAGGTTCCTCCGAAAGAAATAGGTTGTTCCCTGCGTGCTCGGAAACCTGTTGAAGTCATGCCCCTCTGTATAAGGAGCCGTATCCTCATACACGCCCGGAACCATGTAAGTGGTTCGGGTAATGTCCCACTCTCTAAGCTCCGTCGACTCGAGCCACTGCCGCTCCGACAGTTCGCGTATAAAGCGTCGAATGCGTTCCATTCATTAACCCTCCTGTACAGTCAAATCTGCACTCAGCGTATCGTTCACATGTTTGCCTACCATCACACGGAACAAGCCAGGCTCAACCACCTGCTTGTAATCTTGACCGATATATTGAAGCTGTTCCGGTCCGACGGTAAATTCCACCTTGCACTGCTCTCCAGGCTGCAGAGAGATCTTGCGGAAGCCCTTCAGCTCACGGGCCGGTCTTGTATATTTGCTGGCCACATCGCTCACATACAATTGTACAACCTCGGACCCTTCCCGGTCTCCACTATTTGTAACATTCACAGAGACAACGGCGGATTCGCCTGTTCCGATCACTTCTGGCGTAACTTGAATATCCGAATAACGGAACTCGGTATAGCTAAGCCCGTATCCAAACGGATAACGCGGCTGAGAATCCTCTTCGAGGTAACGCTTACCGCGCGACCGCTTGCCGTTATAGTAAACCGGAAGCTGTCCGACATGCTTCGGTATCGACATCGTCAGCTTGCCGGACGGATTCACATCGCCGAACAAAATGTCCGCTACCGCATGTCCGCCCTCCTGACCCGGATACCATGCTTCCAGAATGGCATCGGAATGCTCGTCGATCCACGGCTCCGCAATCGGCCGGCCGTTGATATACACAACGATCATCCGTTTGCCAAGCTTATGAATCTCCTGGGCCAATTCCAATTGAACGCCGGATAACTGCAGCGTCATCCGGTCGATGCCCTCGCCGCAATCCATGTCGCTTAAAGCGTCATCCGTGACCTTCGATGCCCCTGTCCGCAGATCGATCGTGCCTTCGCCAAAGTCGCGTGCGCTGGAACCGCCAAGTACCATGACCACGGTATCGGCCTGATTCGCGCAAGTTAACGCGAATTCAAAACCTTCCCTGGATTCGTCCTTAATGCGACAGCCCGGTGCATACAATACACGATTCGCTTCATCACCCAGTTTTGCGCGGACTCCATCCAGTACGGTGGTCACGCTTGCAGGCGGCTGAGGAGACGTATAATCCCCAAGCTGATTGTAGCCCTGATCGGCGTTAGGTCCAATGACGGCAATCACGCCGCTTTCTTTGGATAACGGCAGGGCCTTGTTTTCATTTTTGAGCAGAACGATGCCTTCCGCCGCAAGCTGTCTGGCAAGTTCGACGTGATGCTGGCTGCCGATAACCTCCTCGGCTACCTGGGGATCCACGTAAGGATTCTCGAACAATCCAAGCTTGAATTTTAACGTCAATACACGGCGTACGGCCTCGTCCAATACGGAGACTTCCAGCTTGTTAGACTCGACAGCCTTCACAAGATGCTTACCGAACATCTCGCCCGACATCTCCATATCGATACCGGCACGAAGTGCCTGAACAGCGGCGTCCATCCCGTCTTCAGCGGTATCATGGCCGCTGGCCAGCATATCAATGGCGCCGCAGTCGGTGATTACCATGCCGTCAAAGCCCCACTCCTTGCGAAGAATCCCGTCAAGCAGCTCCGTATTAACGGTGCACGGCACGCCGTCAATCTCGTTATAAGCCGGCATAATGGATGCAGCTCCTGCCTCCACGGCTTTCTTGAACGGCAGCATGTCCACTTCCATCAATTCACGTGTTCCCATATGCACGGGCCCCGCATTTCTCCCGCCCTCGGAACTGCCATAACCTACAAAATGCTTCAACGTCGCCGCAACACTGCTCGGGCTGTCCAATGAATCACCTTGAAGGCCCTCTACCGATGCAACCGCATATTCGCTGATCAGGTATGGATCTTCGCCAAAGCATTCCTCGGTACGGCCCCATCTTGGGTCGCGCACGACGTCTAGAACTGGGGAATAAGTGACGGCACCGCCTTGGCTGCGCGTTTCGAGCGCCACGGCACGGCACATATCCCGGTACAAATCCACGTTCCATGTGCTCCCGATGGACAGCGGCACCGGAAAGACCGTCCCGCCGATAGCCATATGCCCATGCGAGCATTCCTCCCCGATCAGGATCGGGATGCCCAGACGCGATTCCTCAATGGCGTAGCGCTGGATATAGTTAACGGCTTCTGCTCCTTCACGCGGAGAAAGACCGGTCTCAAGTGTTACACCGGTCCATGGATCGGCGCGAAGGGTCCCGTAAAGGGATCCGACGCCGCCATTTTTCACTTGCTCTTTAAATGAATCCGTTAATGAAACCCGACCTTCATTTACTTCATAGGTCTTCCAGCCGAACGGCTGGGTTAGCTGCCCAACCTTTTCCTTCAGGTTCATCAGGCCAAGAAGATGTTCAACTCTTTCCGTAATGGGTTTACTGGAATCTTTATAAGTCATCTCATACCCTCCGGTACATGAAGAATTTATTCTTTAACCGCGCCGATGGTCAGACCTTGAATGAAATAGCGCTGGAAGAACGGATAAGCCAGAATAATCGGCCCCGTTGCCAGAACGACCATCGCCATCCGCGACGTATCCTGCGGCATGCTCTGCAGAGCGGCCATGCTAAGGGATGAATTCTGAGAGTTCTGCAGGATGAACTGCATGCTGGTCTCAATCCGCATGAGCATGGATTGCAGCGGAACCAGGTTCGGATCATCAATGTAGAGCAATGCGTTGAACCAGTCGTTCCAATATCCCAGGGTGCTGAATAACCCGATGGTTGCCAGACCCGGCAGGGATAGCGGCAATACCAGCTTGTAGAAAATTTTAAACTCGCTTGCACCGTCGATTTTACCGGATTCAATGATGGCATCCGGAACGCTGGTGCTGTAGAACGTTCGAAGAATCATAATATAGAAGGCGTTGAGCGCCAATGGCAGGATCAATGCCCAGATGGAATCTTTCAGACCAAGCAATTGCGTGGCAACGATATAAGTCGGTACCAGACCCCCGTTAAACAGCATCGTGAAAAATGCAAAGAACGCGAAGAAATTCCGATATCTGAAACCCTTTCGAGAGATTGCATAGGCATATAACGAGATGATAAACAAACTGATCAACGTTCCCACTACCGTTACAAAGATCGTAACACCATAAGAACGAAGTAGCGTATCGCCTGTCTGGAATACATATTTGTAAGCTTCAAGACTCCATTTCTCCGGCCAGATTTGGTAACCGTTGCGGGCCAGTGAGCCTTCATCTGTAAATGAAATGATCATGACGAACAGGAACGGAAATACACATAAGAACGAGAAAATACCGGCAATCAGGTTGAATACGACATTCCACCCGGATGAAAGCTGATGAAAATCTTTCATCTTGCTTTTAGATTTGAACACATCACATACCCCCTTCTTGGTAGATTGATCGATTAGAACAATGCATTATCCTTGTCATATTTACGAACGATATAGTTCGATACCATGACCAGAATAAATCCGACTACCGACTGGTACAGACCCGCAGCGGTACTCATTCCGATCTCGCCCGTTGTCTTCAGACCACGATATACATAGGTATCAATGACGTTCGTTACGGAATACAAGGTTCCCGAATCCCTTGGCACTTGATAGAAGAGACCAAAGTCAGCGTAGAAGATTTTACCGATCGCAAGAAGAGTCAAAATAGTCATCAGCGGTTTGAGCATCGGAAGCGTAATGGCTTTAATCTGCTGCCATTTGTTCGCTCCGTCAATCATGGCCGCTTCGTACAAGGATTTATCGATCCCCATAATCGCCGCCAAATAAACGACGCTGTTATAACCAACGGATTTCCACAAACTGATTAACGTCAGGAATATTGGCCAATACTTGGCCTCGGAGTACCATTGAACCGGCTCCATGCCAAACCAGCCCAGAATCTGATTCAGCATCCCTTTATCCATGCTCAGGAAACTGAATGCGAAGTAACCTACGATAACCCAGGACAGGAAATACGGCAGGAACATACCGGTTTGATAGACTTTCGCCAATTTCTTGTTCACGATTTCAGACAATACGATAGCCAGTGCTACGGATAGAATGAGACCTAAAATGATGAACACGAAATTATATAGAACGGTGTTGCGCGTAATGATGTAAGCATCGTTGGTACTGAACAGGAACTTAAAGTTCTGGAATCCTACCCATTCACTATTAACGATACTTGCCCAGAACCCGTCACGGCTAAAGCGGTATTCCTTGAATGCAATAATGGTCCCGAACATGGGCAAATATGAGAATAAGAGAAACCATAGGGTCCCCGGCAAAACCATGAACAGCATGGCCTTATTCGTCATAATATTTTTGAAAAACTGTCCGATCGCTCTCACGCTTACCCCTCCTCGTGATGTGCATGAAATGAACAAAAGAAGGGCGGGTGAACATCCGCCGCCCCGTCCTTGTTCATGCTGCAGCGGTACTGCTGTCCCTTAGGACAGGCAGGCCGCTTCATGCATTGTTATTACTTGCTTGCTTTCCAAGCATCAATTTGGCTTTGTGCTTCAGCGATGATCTTGTCCAGACCAGCAGCTTTCAGCTTTTCATTCGCTTTTGGCAGGAACTCCTCAGGATTCACGGTACCTGTCATCAGCGGCGCCCAGAACTCTTCTTTTACGTTGTTGACTGCTGCGAGCTCTGTGGATACTTTGGTTGGATCGAAGTTGAAACCGAGAAGCGGAGCAGGCTGGCCGGACTCGTTAAACTTCTTGAACTCTTCCCATTTGTTCTCAGGGTCCTCAGGGTTCAAGTAAGTCAGCATGACATTACCAAGCGCGAAGGTAGGCATGTCGTAGTTTTTCGATTCAGGCAAGTTTTCCATTACGTTCTCGCTAAGCTTTTTGTAGTGCACGCCTTCGATACCGGAGTCAACCAGGTTACGAAGATATACGTCAGTGTTCAGGAGATTCAAGAACTCCATGGCTTTCTCAGGGTATTTCGAGTTAGCAGAAATCGCTTGCATCGAACCCATTACCGACCAGTTGAAGATCGTTGCGTCGCCAGCCGGAGTGGAAACGACCGGATAGCCGTAGCTTTGGCTCCACAGATTGTCTGCGAACGGCTGCGTTGCCGCACGGTCCGTGAACCAGTTGCCGGATGTCATCAAATCTTGCGTCGAAGTTGTTGTCGCTGCTTCTGGGGAAATGTATCCCGCTTTGTAGTACTTGTTCATCAATTTAAGCATGTCCATCGTTTCCGGCATTTCGAGGAAGTTCACAACTTTCAGCTCTTCCTTGTCATCCAGGTAAACGGCCATTGGCATTTTTTCGATGATGTAGTCAAATGGAAGCAACGGACCGAAGTCTTTGCTGATAGCCAAAGGAACGACATTCGGTTCTTTTTCCTTAATCGTTTTAAGCAGTGGCTCCAAACTTTCCATCGATTTCACGTTCGAAATATCGAGGTTGTATTTATCAAGCAGCGTTTTGTTAAAGCGCCATGCTTCTTGAGCAGGAAGCTCTTTGTTTGCCGGAATTGCATAGTTGTGACCGTCAACCTTGGAACCTTCCAGGAACGCAGGGTCAATCGCGTCTTTAATGCCTTTTCCATGGCTTTCAATCAGCTCGTCCAATTCCATGAATGCGCCTTTACGTGCATTTTGCACATAGTCAAACGCCCATGAGCTGGTGAACAGGATATCCATCGGTTCGCCGGAAGCTGCCATAACTTGCATCTTCTGGTTGTAATCACCGAAGTCGATCATTTTCATGTCAACGGTTACACCAATCTTCTCAGCAGTGTATTTATTGATTTCTTCTTCAACCTTGTCGACATCCTTTTGAGGTGTTCCGATGGTGTACCAGATCAGCTCAACCGGTTTCTCGGCAGTTCCCCCACCGTTTCCTGCACTCTCTTCTTTGTTGCCTCCGCATGCCGACAACAGCATGGATGCAGACAATAGCAGCGTTAGCGGCAGGAGCCATTTCTTTTTCGATTTACTCATGTTTATCCTCCCTTTTGAATCCTTTGTGTCTCTACACTTATAAGGTTATCCCATGAAAGCAGTTTCACATAGGCGAAAAATTAAAGGTATTATGGTGAAAATAAAGAAAAAAACTCTGATTAAATTAATCAGAGCATTCCTCGAAAATCCCTCGGCGATACGCCGACGAATTTTTTGAACTGTTTATAGAAATAACCGGTTTCCCAATAACCTACATTTTTTGCAATATCCTGCACTTTCGTCGAAGTGTTTCGGAGCAGCTCCTTGGCACGTTCAATCCGGTATCGGTTAATATACTCCGTAAAGTTCTCTCCTGTCTCTTTATGGAACAGATGCCCCAGGTAGACGGGATGAATATGATATTGGGCGCCTAACACCTTCAGTGACAAATCCTCGTTATAATGGTGCTGGATATGATGCAGAATCTGCTGGATGACAGGACTCTTCACGTCATTGTTGAGCGAATCGACCAGCCCGCCAACTCCTTCCTTCACGGCCGTAATCAGATCGTCGATCGATACGGAATCCATAATATCGGTAATCGTATTTTTCACAAAATCAGGGGCTGCCGTGTATTGGATATCGTTCAGCTCCAGCTTCAGGCGAATGACCATCTCGACCGCGATGCTCTTGAGTGTCGTTGGGATCATCCCCTGCGTATGACGAAGCCGATCAAAATCACTGTCAATCAAATCAAACAGCACCTGTTTATCCCTTCCGGCGATGCCTTTGGCATATTCGGGCCACTGTACGGAATAGGATTCCGCCGCTTCTCCCTTCTTGGCCTGAACATCAACATAATCCACGTAGGAGGGCTGCTCCAGAACGAGATAGTATTCCTGTGCCTCCTTGGCGTGAAGATAACTGTCCTTATAATTACCGCCGAGGCTTTCCACGCTGCCAAGCGAGATGGACAACTCTTCTTCATAGCAGTACTCGCGCACCTGCTGCAGGAGCCGGATGGCTCTCGCTTTTTCCGTGTCCGGGTCTTTCATCATAAAAATCACCACGTGATCGCCGTCGTTGTCCCGGAAATACAGAACACCCGGCTCCTGATCCATTAATTGATACAGACAGCTCTCCAGCGGCGTGAAATCGGCTCTCAGAATAGACGCCATGACGTAAGGCAAATTCAGATTCAGCCCCAGAAGGGTCGCCCGCTCCTCCAGCTCCTCCGGCTCAATCCGGTCCGTGATCCAGCGATACAGAATATTGCTCCGCAAAATGTTGATGTCGTACTCGTCCAGTCTCATTTCCCTTCTGGATTTGTTCATTTTATCCGTTGTGCTGGCAATCGTTTCTTCCAGTTCCTTCAGATTGATTGGCTTGAGCAAATAATTCTCGATCCCCAGACGCATGCCTTCCTTCAAATAGGCAAAATCGTCGAAACCGCTCAGGATGATCACCTTCAGATTACGGTTCAATTTACGTGCGCCTTCAATCAATTCAAGTCCCGTCATGACAGGCATCGATATATCCGTAATGAGAATATCAACAGGAATGACCGCCATCTTCTCCAGCGCCTTGCGCCCATTCTCCGCATGACCGACCACCTCGATGCCATACTTCGACCAATCCACGACGTCATATAATCCCTCTATAATGAACGGCTCATCGTCCACGATAAACACTTTATACATCGTTATTCAGCTTCCCTTCTGCCACCGGAAATTTGACTGTCACCGTCGTACCGTTACCCGGCTCACTCTGGATGTCCATTCCGTACGAACTTCCAAACGTCAGCTTTAACCGCTCATTCACACTCCGCAGACCAAACGATTCTTCACTCGACTCGGCCATCTCCAGCCGGGATTTGATCTCCTCTAGCTGCTCCGGCTCGATCCCTTTCCCGTTATCCTTAATCTCGATCACGACATCCCCATCCTGCTGCGCCGCGTTTATCGTCAGCCAGTTATCATCCTGGTCGCTGCGCAGCCCATGAACGATGTAATTCTCAATCAGTGGCTGCAGTGACATTTTCATCATCGGCACATGCTTGATTTGTTCCTCACAGTGCATTTTGTAAATATACTTGTCCTTATAGCGAATGCGAAACAGTTCCAGATAGAGCCTGCACGCCTCCAGCTCATCCTTCAGCGTATAGTGGGACTTGTGCTGAACGATATTCTTGAACAGCATCGATAAGCTGTAGATCATATCGCCAACATCCTGCGCCCCTTGCGAGAGAGCTCTCATTCGAATCACTTCGAGCGTATTATAAAGAAAATGCGGATTAATTCTGGCTTGCAATGCAGACAGCTCCGCGTTCTTCTGGTTAATTTCCGCCTTGTACACCTTGTCGATATACCGGGAAAGCTCGTCCAGCATTTCATTAAAGCTGCCCGCAATTTGCCCCAGCTGATCATCCTTGGTATCCTGCATCCGCGCCACGAACTCTCCCTTCTCAACCTTACGCATAAAACGGATAATGTTATCTGTCCGCTTGGAGTAATTCACGATCATCAGCGAAGGAATGGACACAGCAATCACGATGCACAGCAGGGCAGCAATCATGATGGTGCTCTGCACGCCATGGAAAGATTCAGCGATCTCACGTTTAGGCGTAATGCCAACCACCGTATAACCTGCCTGATTGTGCGCTGCCGTTGTAATATACGATTCTTCATCGAGGTTCACGGTTTCCTTGGAATTCAGCAGCCGGTCGGCATACGGGTATTTCTCGCCGTAATATTTGCCTGAGGAATCAAACATCACGCGGCCGTCGCCGGATAAAACCATTACGGATCCCTTCAATGGATCTTCGCCACTGTTCAGGACGGCATCCAGTGCTTCCGTTCGATATAAAATAACCAGCTGCCCCAGATTCTTGTAGGTGGTCATATCATTAATCGGGCTCCGGATCGAGAATAACGGTAATGTCACGTCTCCGGCCAGCTTACGCACCCATAGATTCGGCAATGTGACACTCTGGCTTTCGAGGGCCATCACGTCGGGGATGTAAGAATGCGTCGCATTCGCCTGATAGAGCCTTGTCATGCTGCCCTGCTTGTAAACATACACATACTGCTTCTCGGCACTGTACAGCATAATATTCTCAATATCCGGATCATCGTCCAGCCTCTGCTTAAAGTAAGCGACCACGCTATCTGAATTGGACTGCCCTCCGCCCGCAATCCGGTTCATTCGCTTCGCCATGTACTCATTAAACGAGTTCATGAGAAAATAGGAAGTGTCAATGCCTAGAGAGGTGTTGCGATACAGCTCATTCACATAGGACTGCGCATTCACATATTTTTGATTCACATGCCGTTCCACCCGCTCAACCGCGCTTCGCTGAATGTCCAGTTCACTGCGAACGGCCGATTGAAACAAGAAATAATACATAAGAAAAGATAAGGTGACAATGGTAACCACCGCAATCAGGGAGATTAACAGCAGCATCTTGGTAAACATATTATTTTTGATATATTTTTGATAAAACCTAGCAGGAGACATCGGTTTCCCCTTCCTGATGCAAACGTTGTTACTGCGTAACATATTAAATATAACATCGGCAGACCGTCACCATTGGATGAAATTTCTACCAAGTTATGAAGGTGTAATTTGCCTATTTTAGATCAATTTAGGGGCCGGTATTCCCCCTGGTTCATAGCATGAATCAGGAAGGAGAGGGTTTACAATGCCCCAATACCGCATTATTGTCGATTTATCCGATTATCAGCTGCACCTGCTGGATGGCAACATCGTGGTACGTACGTTCCCGGTTGCCATCGGCAAAATGGCTACACAGACGCCGCCAGGCAATTACACCATCATCAACAAGCAGCCAAATCCCGGGGGACCGTTCGGAGCCTATTGGTTAGGGTTGTCCAAACCCCATTACGGCATCCATGGAACGAACGACCCTTCATCCATCGGACGCTCCGTTTCCCTTGGATGTATTCGGATGTACAACGAGGATGTGACGGAGCTGGCTTCCCTCGTGCCCATCCATACCCGGGTCACCATACGAAACTGATAACATAAACTGGTGATTTCAAATCCCTCCAAATTGGTTAAATACAAATGTTACATAGTACCTATGTATTTACTAATCGTTGTATGGAGGGATTTGCCCATGATGCAGAGCAAATATTTCAGGACATGCTTTGGCATAATCGCACTGCTCTTGATCATTTATCTCGGTTCCGAAATCAGCTTTTTGTTCCGGCCAATCGTCTCCATGTTCAATATGCTGATCGTTCCCGTCGCGATGGCCGGCTTCTTCTATTATCTGCTCAGGCCGATCGTAGACTACCTGGAGCGGCGGAAAATCAAACGATCCATTGGCGTCCTGATGCTGTATTTCGTGTTTGCCGGTCTCTGCGCCATCTTCGGCATTGTGGTGTGGCCGACACTGCGCGAACAAATCGAAAATTTTATCAGCAATACCCCCTTTTTGGTAGAGGGCGTGCAGGAACAGATTGACCAGCTGCAGCAGAATCGATTCTGGTCACGCTATATACCAACGGAATCCGAGCTGTCCACCTCACTGACGGAGTATATGAATCGGATCATTACCTGGATCAGCAACTCCATCAACAACCTGATTACCGTTGTATCGAGCGTTGTCGTTATTATTGCTACGATTCCGATCATTCTGTACTACATGCTGAAGGAAGGCGGCAAGCTTCCGCCCAGGCTGCTTAGTGTCCTGCCAAGACGATACCGCCGCGATGGCCAGGAGGTGCTAGGTGAGATCGATACGGCACTCAGCAATTTTATTATCGGCAAAGTGATCCTGAATCTTATACTTAGCATGATGATTTATATCGGATTTCTGATCATCGGGCTTCCCTATTCTTTGCTCTTGACGGTCATTTCCTTCTTCTTGAATTTCATCCCGTATATCGGAGCGCTGCTGGCGACCATTCCCGCCGTCATTATCGGATTTATCGAATCTCCTTCCATTGCGATATGGTCCGTTGTCGTTATTGTCATCGCACAGCAGATCCAAGATAATATTCTGACACCGGTCATCTACGGGAAACAGCTTGATATTCACCCGTTGACCACGATTGCCCTCATCCTTGTAGGCGGCGATTTCTTCGGGCTGCTGGGCATCCTGCTCGCCATTCCGGCTTACATGATCATCAAAATTATCGTGGTACGGATTTACGAACTGTTCCTTGCCGAAAAAGTAGAAGACGCATAAAGAACTCGGCTTACTGGAGACATACATTTCCATTTGCACAAAAAAGGACGTCCCCGCCAACTTCACGATGGCTGCTGGGGACATCCTTTATTTAAAGAATCACGCATTGCCGCGCAAGGATCGAACCACAAAATAATGCTCGTCCTTGCGCAATATCATGCCATTTGACAGGGTAACGGTATCCTCATCGTGAGAAGTCAGGATGGCCTGTGATGACACCAGTCGGTTGCCCCTCCATATCATGACGGAAGATCCGAAATAGACGGCATTATCGAATTGAATGGTATGGTTCACGACATAACCGATGGAGTTCAAGGCCGGGTATGCGTTTCTCGGCATAATTCTATGAATGGCACGAAACGGTATAACAAGCTCACCCGGCCCAAGAATCACTTTTTCCTGAACGGGGTCCCATCCTTTCAACACACCTTCAACCGTGCTTTTTGCCCCGTCTAAACGCTGAATGACAACATGACGACCAATCCAATGTTTCATGAAGGTCACCTCTCGCGGATTATTCATCTCCATCGCCCGGCGTGTTCGGAATGTCCCAATTCACCGGATCCATACCCTTTTGCATTAAAAAAGCATTAGATGCTGAAAATGGACGACTACCGAAGAATCCTTTATGCGCTGCAAACGGACTCGGATGACTGGACTCAAGCACCTTATGCCGGCTTCGGTCTATGAAGGAGCCTTTCTTCTGTGCGTAACTTCCCCATAATATAAAAACCATCGGCTGATCGCGTTCATTCAGTTTCGTAATGACCGTATCGGTGAATTTCTCCCACCCGATCCCTTTGTGTGAGTTCGGCTCGCCTTCGCGAACCGTAAGTACGGCGTTAAGCAGCAGCACCCCTTGATCCGCCCACGATTGCAAGGAACCGTGATTGGGAATCGAGATTCCCAGATCCGAAGCAAGCTCCTTATGTATATTTCGTAAAGATGGAGGAATCGCAACCCCGGGCGAGACAGAAAAGCTCAGCCCCTGCGCCTGTCTTCGACCGTGATAAGGGTCTTGTCCCAAAATAACGACTTTCGCCGATTGGTACGATGTTTGCTGAAGAGCCCGAAATATATCTTCCTTGGGGGGATACACCGTGCAGCGCCGGTATTCCTCGTCCACCCGTTCCATCAACGCTTGAAAATAAGGCTTATCCATTTCTCCCTGCAGAATAAGGTCCCAATCATTGTTAAACATCCGCATGTCTCCTCTCTCCTCCTCACACAGGCCAGCATGGAATCATAAAAGAATGCGATTTCTATAATCGGAACACCAACATCTTCCGTTCAATTTGAATCAAATAACAACACGCATCATGAGTTGACCTTGTGTCGATTTAAAAAATAAGCCGGCACCCATACGGGGGCCGACTTATTTTGCATCTTACCAGACGCTGTTATAATGCCGAGGACGGGGGTCGAACCCGTACGGTAGTCACCTACCGCAGGATTTTAAGTCCTGTGCGTCTGCCAATTCCGCCACCCCGGCATATTTATCCGCGCATGTTCCTAGCGTCGTTCACGTTCACTTACATAACCGAAGGTACGCGTGGAATTCGCAATATTTTGCGATCTCATTCCGATATCTAGGTGTGCACATTTCGTCTTAGCGACAAAATTGATAATACCATGTCCAACCATATGATGTCAATATATGAAACTCATAATTTTTCGCATCACCCTATCCAAAGCCTCATGCTCGATAGCTTCAAGCCTCCGCGCTAACCCATCCGTTCGAATCCTTCCGCTTTCCGTAAAGAATAATTTTACCGTAATCACCAAATGATAAATATGCTTGCACTGTCATTTGCGAAGACTAGAACAACAGAGAAAAGGATACCGCTCACCATGAAAAAACTCTCAACCGTCATATGGATCGCTCTCTCCATCTCCCTTTGCCATCAACATGTTGTCAACGCCAGCCATGCGCCATCCGCTTCCAAGGGCAGGGGTTATTATGAGGAACGAGGCGAGATAGTATGGGAAGTCCCCACTCACAATAAAGTAATTGCTCTTACCTTTGACGATGGTCCGGACGCGCAGAACACCGTTCAAATTCTGGATCTGCTAAAGCAATATGACGCAAAAGCCACCTTCTTCGTTGTTGGCAGCCGGGTGGAGAAGCACCCCGAGATCGTAGCGCGGGAGCTGCAGGAAGGCCATGAAATCGGCAATCACTCTTACTCCCATCCTCCTTTTCACAATATTAATGTCAGCAAGTTAACAAGCGAGTTAAACCAGACGCAAGATGCGATCTTTCAGGCAACCGGCATTCGAACCGTCCTGTTTCGTCCACCGGGAGGCAGCTATAATGAAGCAATTGTCCGCACGAGCAAGGATTTCGGTATGCTGACCGTATTATGGTCATGGCATCAGGATACGCTCGACTGGCGAAAGCCCGGCGTTAACCGGATCGTTAAAAAAGTGCTGGATAATGCCCATAATGGAGACATCGTACTGATGCACGACTTTGTGCCAAGCAGTACACAGACGGTAGAGGCTCTCAAAGTGATTTTACCGGAGCTGCAAAAGAGGGGCTACGAGTTTGTGACCGTTTCGGAGCTGCTCTCCTATCACGAGAAAACGCGTAAGTTCATTGAAGTAAACCATTAAGGGAATGGATGACCTACAACGTTCTAGAATAACCGCTGCCTTCTGATGGTAACGGTTATTTTTTCGAAGTCGGTTGGATCGGAAAAACACAGAGTCTAATTTCCTCTTGAATATATCAATTCCATTTGATAAGATACAGAACGAACGTTCAGTATATAAATTTCGAATAGCTTTCAAGGCTATAAGGGGGTGCATGCGTGAATAAAAAACAACAACAAACCGAAGATACCAAGCGACGAATAGCGGAAGCCGCCAAGGCTCTTTTTATGCAGAAGGGTTACAAATCAACGTCAATAGAGGAAATCGTTGAAGCCACAGGCAGCAGCAAAGGGAATATCTATTATCATTTCAAGAGCAAGGAAGGGCTGTTTCTGTATCTGGTTGAGGAATGGGACCTCGAGTGGGAACAGAAATGGAACAGCAAAGAGCAGCATTACACCACCACCGTTGACAAGCTGTATGGAATAGCCGATCAATTGGTGTTTGATGATCTGAACCACCCCTTCTCTAAGGCGCTTGATGAATTTATAAACAGCAATGGTGATGTTAGCGAAGAAGTAGAACAAAGAGTCGTCCAGATTATTAGGAGCCATTTGGAATTCAATCAGAAAGTGCTGCAGCAAGGGATGGATCGCGGGGAGTTTGAGAATCATAATGTGGAGCAGCTGTCCGTTATCTTTGAGAGCCTCATTGTTGGCTTAAGCCAGATGTCGCGTATAACGAAGGTTGAAAATGCGCTTGCCCTTTATCATGCCGCCATCAAAGTATTTCTGCATGGCATTGAGAAGAAATCATGAAAAATAAATACTTTTTTTCATGCACTATCACAAACCGAACGTTCAGTATATAAGTAACCGAATTACAATCATTTCATCATATGTCTTTATTAAATCGTCTTTTATTTTTGGAGGAATCATCATGTCATTACTCATGCGAAACAATGGAGCCATTCTGCTCCTCATGTTCAATATATTTCTAGTCTTCACCGGGATCGGGCTTGTCATACCTATTATGCCAACCTATATGACGGAACTGCATATCAGCGGCAGCACGGTCGGTATGCTCGTTGCCGCTTTTTCATTAACACAGCTGTTATTCTCCCCACTTGCGGGAAGATTGTCAGACACCATGGGTCGTAAAAAAATCATAATCTCCGGCATGATGGTGTTCGCCGTATCGGAATGGTTGTTCGGAGCTGCCAGCACACCGCCGCTCCTGTTTGCCTCAAGAATGCTGGGCGGTATCGGCGCTGCACTCATTATGCCCGCTGTTATGGCCTACACGGCTGACGTGACCTCGAATGAGGAACGCGCCAGAGGCATGGGGTTCATTAATGCTGCGATTACGACAGGCTTCATCATCGGACCGGGTATCGGAGGATTTATCGCCGAGTTTGGCATTCGCGTGCCTTTCTACGCCGCGGCCGTTGCGGGAGGTATTGCCGCGCTGGTAACGCTGCTGCTGCTACCGGAATCATCCGCCAAGCAGGAAGCACCTACCGTGCTGGGACGGAAGAAGGAGAGCCTGGCCGTTCAGCTGGTGCGATCTTTCAAGGAACCGTACTTCCTAAGTTTGATCATTGTATTTGTGCTCTCGTTCGGGCTTGCCAATTATGAAACGGTGTTCGGCCTGTTTGTGGATCATAAATTCGGGTTCACCCCTAAAGATATTGCCATGATCATCACGTTTGGGTCGATTGCGGGTGCCGTCGTCCAAGCAACGATATTCGGTTGGATCCTGAACCGCTTCGGTGAGAAACGAGTCATTACGCTCAGTTTGCTTACCGCGGGAATCTGTATCCTGTTAACCCTGTTCGTGCATAAATACTGGCTCATATTCCTTGTAACCTTCTTGGTATTCCTGTCGATCGACATCTTGCGTCCCGCTATCGGAACGCAAATGTCTAAGCTGGCGAAGGATCAGCAAGGCTACGTGGCCGGCCTGAACTCGGCGTACACCAGTCTGGGAAATATTGCGGGGCCGCTGGTTGCAGGATATCTGTTTGATTTGGACATCAACTTTCCTTATATCTCCGCGTCCATCGTTCTCATCCTCTGCTTCTTCCTGGCCATGCGTGCAGGCAGAGCCTGGACCGCTACAGAGGCCGTCATGAATGAACGGTGACGAAAGGTAACGACTTCCTGACCGTTTACAGCTAATCATTGAACAAGACCCCGCCGGTAGCTTCTGGCGGGGTCCTGTTTTTGATTATGTATTTTTAATAGGCCACCAGGACAATCATCGCCAATAAAGCCACCAGGGCAAACAATAGAGACCATCCCAATTCAAACCGTCTTTTTTCTTTATATGCCTTGAAAGCCTTCCTTGATTCAAATACAAATACGATCACCAAGAAGGCGAGCAACACCGGAAGTCCCCAGGATTGATTTAATACCCACTCTGACACCTTCATCCCCCATCCTATATGCTAAAATGAGCTGCATCCAACCAGCAGCAGCCGTATAAATAAGTCTGTTCCCCTACGACTCCATTAAAATGTACCGTAAGTCGCCCCCGATTACAAATCTCGCTTGGCCGAATCATCAATCTCCCGGAGGCAAATCGTTGAATTCAAAATTATCTCGACCATATAGTAAAGTAATTTGATTAGTCAAGACAAACGAATAAGAGGAGGAACAGCATGTCAGCTACTAATAAAATCAGTTGTCCGATAAATTGGAGAGAAATCTCCTGCTTGCTGTATCTTGCACTCGTCTGTAGAAATAAGGGTGTAGTAGTCCTGGATCTTGTTCCATTGGGTGTTGAATATTTGGTATAATCCTTCCGAGGTGAAAATGATGAACGGAAAGAAGTTTGTTATTATCATGGTTCTTATCTTGCTGATAATTGGCGCTTGTTCTTTAGTCCTAGCGCAAGTCTTGAATTCAATCGGGCGCCCAGATTTATAGAGATCTGATAGACTGGAAAATAATACATTGAAGGGGCGGAATCATTGAGGATATTTTTGATTATATTGGTCTTACGGCCCCACTATAAACCAGAACGCCAAAAAGAACCCCCTCTGCCTAAAGCCAGCAGGGTTCTTTCCCACGTTAACTCTCATAAGTAAGTGGAGACAAGTAAAGTTCAACAGGGAGAAGCATCACTCAATTTGACTATAGCCTCTAAATGGTGATTTATACATTTTTCATAACAGCAAGATTTTCATCTAGTCACGCTGACCAGATAATCTTATTGGCTTTTTAGGATCAAGTTGGCGCCATATGGGTGTATCAGCATTTCCATCTGTAAAGATATAATCTGTATTTGGATCATCTGCAAACCTAACATAAACGGGATATGTAGGCATTTTACTAAGTTTTGCTTTAATACTGATAATATCTGAATCAGAGTATCCCTCAACATTAATCAGATGATTTCTCAAACTTCTTTCAAGAGAATTGTATTTCACTTGAAGGTAAGTATAAAAAACACCGACAATAATCAGCACAAGTAACAGAAAAACAATCAAAATCTTTTTCTGTTTCATAAATAGATAGTCCCTCCAATCTAGTTGATATTCTAACATATCTCAATATGTTATTAATGCCCTTTTAGGGCCTACTCCAAATCAAACATTAACACTAATTGATCCTGTATGTTTTTAATACACATAGTCGCCCTCTTGTAACGGGTGAGGACAAACTTTTGAATATTTGAATCCGACAATCCGACAATCCGGGGGCGGTTAAATTTTGAAAATGGACGACGTCAGGGATGTTTCGGACGATATTTAATAAAATATAAAGACAGTTGTTCTACTGCTTGAAGTATAATTGTCTTAAATAAGAGGTGACTACTGATGAAAAAAGCAATACTTCGATGGGTTATGGTTCTTTCGGCTTTATACTGTATGGGGCATATCTTATTTGATTTCAAAGAAACACATTTAATGCGGATTTTTACTGGTGCAGTTGAAATATCTTTCTTTGGGAGCATTCTTCTCTATATAAATTTGAAAACGAAAGAGGGAAAAAGCAATCATTCAACGGCGCCAAAGAAATGACCCTTAGGTTAAAAGTATTTTTTTAACGATAGAAAGGGTGTCATTTTCGCAGCATTCCTTAGTATTCAAGAACACCTTACTTAAGTGCTATTCTTGGATTTGGAGATAGAGCAGGGATCAACTCATCACTGTTACTTAGGAACACCAAATTTCGGTAACGCTGCTTTAAATGGAAAAGTCATTTTAATCTCTGGATCCTGTGGATAAATAGCTGCCGTTAGCAAATCAAAGTTCCCTACTTCTTCACCAGAGTTTTTCATGCAACTAAACAGCCCTATAAACAGCAAAAAACCCTTGCATCGCAAGGGTTTTCGATAAAGTGGGCCCTGAGGGACTCGAACCCCCGACCAGTCGGTTATGAGCCGACCGCTCTAACCAACTGAGCTAAGGGCCCTGAACATACATGTACACATAAACATAAGGACGTCATACATACATCGTTTAAAAATTGGTTGCGGGGGCAGGATTTGAACCTGCGGCCTTCGGGTTATGAGCCCGACGAGCTACCGAACTGCTCCACCCCGCGTCAATGCTGTATCAAACAGCGACAAGAATAAATATACACCATAACCCTACATCAAGTCAAGTACTGTTTTAATGGAATTTCCTCAAGGCATAAACCGCACGCCATAACGGCCCTTTTTGGAACGGTAAACCTCCACCATCCGCGGATCATGATACCCGAACAGCCAGCCATCCTGCTCCAAACGTTTCGCAAAGCACCCTGCCTGAAATTTGCTTGTATACAGCTTTCCGTAATATACCCAATTCATCCTATGCGACTCCTTACCCGAATGATAATGTAATGCTGTCATATTATGTCCATTCTTCCACAAAAAAAACACAGATCAACAAACTTCTTCGCGATCTCCCGATAAAAAAACAATCAGCCATACCCTTACCACATCGTGATACGGATACGATTGATTGTCACCTTAGGTAAACCGCGCCTATTGGCCGTCAGCCTCCGCAAATCGGGCGGCAATGCTCATAAGCTCCTGCTCCATCGAATTCATCATCTGGATGAAATTCATCAGCTGCGCCTTTGTCTCCTCGGCCTCCGTACGAAACCGCTGCTGGGAAACACCCTCCCATTCGGCATTCAACGTTTCAATGACCTGGGACAATCGGGCGACCAATTCTCCGCCGTAGTCACTCCCGCTTCGAATGTCTGCCGCAGCGCGGCGCAGCTCCTCGGGGGATACCTCTATGCGTCCTGACATGGATCTACCTCACTCCTCCCTTTATAGATATCTTCTCGTTTGTTATGTAGGCTTCGTCTCAGCCAGTACGATCTGAAACTGTTCTTCCTCTTCGTCCTGGTAACCGGTAAATATAATCTCCTGGATATCCTCATGATTAAAGACGTAGGCAAACTCCGGGCTGACATAACCTTCCGGATATGGACAAGCTAAATAGTCGAACATTTGCGGCTGATCAAGCGCCAGAATTTGCTTTCGACCATAGATCACGAGCTTCTTCTCGCCTTCTTTCAAAATGACTATCGATCCGTTTGGCAGCAGCTGCTGCGTCATAACTACCCTCTCCTTTTCTTGCTCTTCCGGTGCGGTGCCGCAGGCGTACGGCCCTGATTCATTTTATTCAGAAACGCGGCGTTCCGCTGCTCCTTCGGCAATCCCAATACGGGATAATGAGCTTTTAGCTTATCCATGTTGTTCTGGATGAACATATACCGATGAATGAAAACAACGGCCATGTACAGACCGAGAATCAACAACACGGAAAAAGCCGCCATGCCCATTACAAATCCGCCGAGATCGCCGGTTACCGCCACCACGACGTAATAAGCCGTATAACCTATAGCCGCAAACAGTAAGGCCGCTTTGCCCGCTTTACCGACGCTGCCATTGCGCTCCATAGACTGGTAGGTGCCTTGCTGCAGCGCTCTAAAATGCAGCACATAAAACACAAGGAGAAGCAGAAGCATCACCGCTGCCGAACTAAGCCCATACAGAATCGATTCAACTCCGGCCATGTCATACATCATTTTGAGGATAGCGATCTGACAAGTGACCGCCAGAGCCAGTCCGTATATTCCCAAATACAGCACAAAACCGACTTCAGACCGGTACGGATTTGCACTCAGGCCAATTCCCCATAGCAGCATAACCACCCACACCGCCGCAGCCACATACATATATACCGACATCATCGGCGCTGCTAGCGTGACCAGCGCAGGGATCAGCATAATGAATAAAAAACAAACGATGCCGCCCCGTATCTGCTCGGCCGGGATCAGCCGGAAATGAAACTGTTCTTCCTCTGAAATCTTTGCGCTCATCCATGACACTCCCTTTATTTGAACCATCCGGCAATCGTTGAACCTATCTTCTCCGCCCCCATTTTCAATCCTTCGGTTACGGTATCTTTCTTCCCGTCCCCGTCAAAATCCGTAAACTTGATGCCGTCCATAACATAGGAAGCACCCACCGATACGCCAAAACCGATGGCCGCACCCGCAAGGGTGCCAATCGGACCGCCCACTGCTGTCCCAATCAGCGCGCCTGCCTTAGCGCCAGCCGCAGCGGATGCTACGACGGTACCCACACCGACACCCACATCAACTACAGCATCTCCGGCTATCTTTGCCCCGCTCTTGTTCTCGTTGATATTCGTCACCAGATTTCCCACCGTTTGCATGGCGATGCCTGCATAACCAAGTTTACCGCCCTTCCAGCTTAGCGAGTCTTTAACAGCCGCGCCGGGTAGGACGTATTTCGGGATTCGGGGGTGATTCCGCCAGTTGTATTCGGCATAGGATTTTTTGCGGATATTAGCCAGCATCCCGTTCGTCACATTGGCTCGCATATTGCCGCGCTTGTCTTTTTCAAGCCACACGCCAAAGCCGTTCCGGTACATATCCCAGTATTTGTACATCGTACCCGATGCCGTTGCCGTTCCGAACAATACCCCTGCGGCCGCTAGCGGATTACTCTTCCATTGATCCGCCGTTCCGCCGAAAGGCGCAAGCGCATTGAATTCAACCCCCGCTGCCGTCACGGGCGGATGCGTGTTCTTGTTCCCGTTCTGTGCCAGACTCGCCTGAAGCAGCAGATGCGGACTAACCTGGGCAACCGATTGCTTGCCGAAGTTGAGATTGCTGCCGAGCGATTGATCCGTCTGCGAAAAATCACCCGCCTTTTTCACCAGTTGCCCTCGATTTTGCTCCAGACGGCTAACCACCGACTGGCAAGCGGCCCTGCATTGGGCCAGGCGCTGTTCGACCTGGGCACGATGACGCGTCTCCCAGGACATGCTCTGGATACGCTGCTGCATGCGCTCCTGAAGCTGCTGAACTTCTCGTGCAATATCAGATACCGCTGCTCCTTGCTGGTTCAGCATGTCAGGTACCACACGTATTTTAGTCATAACTAATCCTCCATATCGTTGATCGAGAAGGTATAACTTGAAAGTACAGGATCATGATGCAGCCCTTTCTCACTTAATGCGCTCAATGACCGCGCCAAGCTCCCGAATAATTTCCGTTACCGATGCGCCCCAAATTTGATCCTCTTCGCCTTCATTGCGAATCAGCCAGTTGGAATGCTGTCCTCTCAACAGTTCGATTCCCTGTATTCTACAGTTCAGATCCGGGCAATAGTACGCTGTGAAGGTTGCATATCTCTCTGGATGGCTGACGCTTTCGGCCAAGGCGGAAACGACCGATTCCGGGTAGCCTTGTGCAAGCAAATACTTCCGAGGCTCCTGCTCCCCTTGCTCGGCACTCATCCATTGCTGGAACCAGCCTTTAGGCATAGCCAATGGAGCTGTATCCCGGTTCTTCCTATCCTCCAGCTGCAGGTGACTGATGATTTTAAGCCAAGCCTCCGAAGGGGTTCCCAGCGCTTCCAGCACATAGACTCTCGCTCCGTCAGGCCCGCTTTCAATATCAGCCTTTACAACCAGACTTGAACTGTAATAAATGAAACACTCCTTCTGCGCTTCGTCGGAACCGGACACCCTCATATGTATCGTTAACAGGGTCCGGCTGCATACTTCTATGTATTCCAGCAGTTCCTGCACAAGAACCGGCTCGTTACCCGCCGTATCGATCAATCCTTTCTCCTGCAGCTCCTGCTCAATCTTGGCCACCTCTACAGGCATCTCCTCGGCCAGCGTTCCGCGAAAAGGGTCCTCTAACCCAATGACAGCCCGCGCACCGACGATGCCGGTTAGTACAAAGAATTGTTTGCCGGTCAGTTTGATCCTGGATGAAACTTCCAAAGATCTCTCCTCCTTACGGTCAGTCCCGCCTATTTTGTGTTTAAATCTGAGGTTATCATTACTATTATAGGTGAGACGTCTCCTTCCCCTCTACCAAGTCGTGGCCCTAAATTTATAGGAACATATACCCAAATCAGCCGATCTTCAAACGATTCATCAATAAAATTTTATAAAAAAAACATTCCCGGATCGAAATCACCTCTGGAATGTTCTTATACTCATATTAGATTAGTCGAATCTTCCTGCTGGATAATTCCATGATATAGAATCGTCATCAGCTGTTCACTAACCGCGTTCAAACTTCCCAAACCATGGTACCATTCGGTCCGTGCCGTAAATTCCTTGATGAAAGTCAGGAATGCGACCAGTACCTGGGGAGAGATGTCTTTCCGTATCTGTCCAAGCTGCTGGCCTTTAAAGATCAGCATTTCGAATTCCGGAACAACGAATTTCTGGTTGAATTGAAGCAGCTTGTCCATCTGCTCCGGGAATTTGGCCAGATCCGCCACAAATTTCTGGGATACCAACGCCGAAAATTTGTCCTGATCCCTGTAAAAGACCTTTAACGCCTCAAGCGGATCTTTTGCCTGATCCATAATATCACGGTATAGCGCCATGAGCTCCTCGACCATCCGGTCCACCACATGCTCCAATAAGCCCTCTTTGCTCTGATAGTAGTTATAAATCGTCATTTTGGAAACGGGGACCGCTTCGGCAATCTGCTCCATGCTCGTCTGCAAAATCCCTTGCTCCATGAACAACCGCTTCCCGGCTTCAAGCACTGCTTCTTTCTTTGCATTCATCTGTTAGACTAAATCCCTTCTATATAAGCATAAGGACACCGATAGCTGGCTGCAGCCGCGTACAGTCCTAATGTAACGATCCAGCCATCCGCTGTCAACCCGGCATCCTCCGGGGATTATCTTTGGCTTTGGAATATAAAAAAGCTGCCGCTCTGCGATAACTCACAAAGGCGACAGCCGGATTATCCTAGCTTGTATACGTTGTTTACACACCAAAGGAAGCAGGATTCGATCTCCAGGATTGAAGAAGCTCCACATCCTGTTCCTGAATCCGATTCTCGGATAGCGCAACTTCAATCAGCGCTCCGTAGTTGGACAAGCTCTGCAGCGGAATCCCAGCTTCGGCGAAGGCTTGCACTGCTTTATCCAGCTGGTAGCTGAAAATAGCCAATACCGCCAGCGGCTCCGCTCCTGCATCCTTGACCGCTTGCGCCGCTTTTAGCGAGCTGCCGCCCGTGGAGATCAGATCCTCGATCACAACCACCTTTTGACCGGGCTTGATCAAGCCTTCGATCAGGTTTTCCTTGCCATGCCCCTTTGCTTTGTCCCGAATATAAGACATTGGCAGATTCATCTTCTGGGATACAAAGGCCGCATGCGGAATCCCGGCTGTGGCCGTACCGGCAATGGCCTCGGCCTCCGGATATTGCTCCCGGATGACGGCTGCGAACGATTCAGCAATGTAGTCGCGAATCTCGGGAAAAGACATCGTCAAGCGATTATCACAGTAGATCGGGGACTTAATTCCCGACGTCCATGTAAACGGCTGATGGGGCCTAAGGGAAACGGCCTCAATCTTCAGCAAATAAGATGCGATCTGATGTGGAATATTCGCGAGTGTACTCATGCTTGAATCATCTCCTCAATAATCTGTTCTGCTGCTTGTCTCGGGTTCGGGGATTCCGTAATCGGGCGGCCGACAACCAGATAATGACTGCCCTTGCGGATGGCTTCCCCTGGTGTAAGAACCCGTGCCTGGTCTCCGATATCCGCACCGGCCGGACGAATACCTGGTATAACGGTCTTAAACGCTTGTCCGCATGCGGATGTTATGGCCTCCACTTCAAGCGATGAAGCGACGACGCCATGCAGCCCGGCTTGCTGAGCCAGCTTCGCATATCGTACGACCGCATCTTCTACCAAACCCGGGATACCGATTTCGTTATTCATGACATCCTGACTCGTACTAGTCAACTGGGTTACCGCAATGATGGTAGGCATGGCAAGACCCGGGGTGTCCGCCACTGCGGCCTCCGCCCCGGCTTTTGCCGCCTGCATCATGAGAGCGCCGCCGCCGGCATGGACATTAAACATGTCCACACCCAGCCGCGTTACGCTGTTCGCCCCGCCTTTTACCGTGTTCGGAATATCATGCATCTTCACATCCAAAAATACGGAATAACCTTTTGCTTTCAATTCCTTGACAAAATCCGGACCGGCTGCGTAGAACAGCTGCATGCCGACCTTCATATAACACGGGATGCCCTCCAGCTGCTGCACCAATGCTTTTGCGCGCTGGGCATCCGGGTAATCCAGGGCCACCATCAGGCGGCCCGCCATTTCATTGTAGCTGGCGCTCATCTATACCCCTCCTTCTCGATTAAACAACCGGCATTGCTTCAGAGGAGAAGTTGATGGTCTCCAGCATCGTCAGAAGCTCACGAACCGTATCGAGCGAGGTCATACATACCACACCGTTTTCAACCGCTTCACGGCGAATTCGGAATCCGTCACGCTGCGGCGTTTTACCTTTGGTCAATGTGTTAAAGACGAAGTTGGCTTCACCTGTGCGGATCATATCCAGAATGTTCGGCGTTCCCTCGGACAGCTTATGAATGGTGGTCACATCAAGGCCCGCTTCCTTCAATGCTGCTGCCGTGCCGCCTGTTGCGATGATTTTATAGCCAAGCTTATGGAAGCCTTTCAGCAGTGCTGCAGCTTCGGCTTTATCCTTATCTGCGATGGTAGCGATGATCGCTCCTGTTGAAGGAATTTTCATGCCTGCACCGATCAGACCTTTGTACAGCGCTTTGGCATACTTCACGTCTCGGCCCATAACCTCACCGGTAGACTTCATTTCCGGTCCAAGGGTAGGCTCAACGCGGCGAAGTTTAGCAAAGGAGAACACCGGTACTTTAACCGATACATGTTCGCTTTCCGGCCACATGCCTTCCTCGTATCCAAGCTCCTTCAGCTTGCCGCCCATGATCGCCTGTGTTGCCAGGTTGGCCATCGGGATGCCTGTGACCTTGCTCAGGAACGGAACCGTCCGGGAAGAACGCGGATTTACTTCGATTACGTACACTTCATTTTTATAGATAACGAACTGGATGTTAACAAGTCCGCGTGTATTCAGCTCTTTGGCAATCTTGATCGTAATTTCCGCAATCTTGTCCTTCAGATCCTGGGACAAGTACTGAGGAGGATATACCGCAATCGAGTCGCCGGAGTGAACGCCTGCGCGTTCTACATGCTCCATGATGCCTGGAATCAGCACCGTCTCGCCATCACAGATCGCGTCTACTTCCACTTCTTTACCCATCATGTAACGGTCGATCAGAACCGGATGATCCGGGTTGATCTTAACCGCCTCTTTCATGTAACTCAGCAGTTCGCTGTCGGAGTATACAATCTCCATGGCGCGTCCACCGAGTACATAAGATGGTCTTACCAAAACAGGATATCCCAGCGATTGCGCGGTTTCTACAGCATCATCAACCGAAGTTACCGTTTTTCCTTTCGGTTGAGCAATCTCCAGTCTGGACAGAAGCGCTTCGAATTTTTTACGGTCCTCGGCTTCGTCAATGCTTTCCAAGCTGGTACCCAGAATCTTCACGCCCGCCTTGCTCAGCGGCTCAGCGAGGTTAATAGCTGTCTGCCCGCCAAACTGTACGATGACACCGATCGGTTTCTCCTGCTCAATGACGTTCATGACATCTTCGAGGAAGAGCGGTTCGAAGTAGAGTCGGTCCGACGTATTAAAGTCAGTGGAGACGGTCTCCGGGTTGTTGTTAATGATAACTGCTTCGTATCCCGCCTTCTGGATCGCCCATACAGCGTGCACCGTGGAGTAGTCGAACTCGATTCCCTGACCGATCCGGATCGGTCCGGAGCCCAGTACGATGACCTTCTCCTTGGCGGATTCGATCACTTCATTCTCGGTTTCGTACGTCGAGTAGTAGTACGGTGTCGTTGCTTCAAACTCCGCCGCGCAAGTATCGACCATTTTGTAAACCGGGCGCAATCCATGCTCGCGACGCAGGAATCCGATCGACTCCTCGGTTGTGTGCGTGCTGGCATTGCCTTCCGCGCGCAGCTCAGCTATAGCGCGATCCGTAAAACCGAGCCGCTTCGCTTCGTACAGCGTTTCGTATGTCAGTGCCGCTTCGCTGCGAATGTGCTCTTCATACTTAATCAGGCGTTCGATTTTGTCCAGGAACCACCAGTCGATCTTCGTCAGGTCCTGAATCTGCTGAAGTCCATACCCCCGGCGGAATGCTTCCGCGATCAAGAACATCCGCTCATCGTCGGCTTTAATCAGACGCTGCTGGAGCACTTCATCACTCAGCTCGTTCGCGCCTTTCAAGTAGAGTCGGTGCACGCCGATCTCCAGAGAGCGAACCGCTTTATGGATCGATTCTTCGAAAGTACGGCCAATCGCCATCACCTCGCCGGTGGCCTTCATCTGAGTTCCCAGCTTCCGGTTAGCATGGATGAACTTGTCGAATGGCCAGCGTGGAATTTTGCTGACGATATAGTCCAGCGTAGGCTCAAAACAAGCATAGGTCTGTCCCGTTACCGGGTTGACGATCTCGTCCAGGGTGTAACCCATCGCGATTTTTGCTGCCATCTTCGCGATCGGGTAACCCGTTGCCTTGGAAGCAAGGGCAGAAGAGCGGCTGACGCGAGGGTTTACCTCGATGACATAATATTGATAGCTGTTTGGATCCAGCGCGAATTGCACGTTACATCCGCCCTCGATGTTCAGGGCACGGATGATTTTCAGCGATGCCGATCTGAGCATTTGATACTCGCGATCGGACAGCGTTTGGCTTGGCGCCACGACGATGCTGTCGCCGGTATGAACGCCGACCGGATCAAAGTTCTCCATGTTACATACCACGATGCAGTTATCGTTTGCGTCGCGCATTACCTCATACTCGACTTCTTTCATTCCCGCGATGCTCTTCTCGATCAAACATTGTGTGATCGGGCTGTAGCGAAGTCCGGAGCTGACCGTTTCGCGCAGTTCCTCTTCGGTTGCGCAAATCCCCCCGCCAGTGCCTCCGAGCGTGTATGCCGGACGCACGATCACCGGATAACCGATCTCATTCGCGAAATCAAGCGCTTCTTCCAGAGTCGTTACGATGGTGCTTTCCGGTACGGGCTGATCGAGTTCGCGCATCAGATCACGGAACAGATCGCGGTCTTCGGCTTTCTCGATGGACTCCAGCTGCGTTCCGAGCAGCTTCACATTCTCCTGCTCCAGAATACCGGCGCGTGCAAGCTCAACTGCCATGTTCAAGCCCGTTTGCCCTCCAAGCGTCGGGAGCAAACCGTCCGGACGCTCTTGACGGATGATCTGTGTAACAAAGTCGAGCGTAATCGGCTCGATATATACTTTATCCGCCATGTTTGTGTCGGTCATGATGGTCGCCGGGTTGCTGTTGATCAGCACAACCTCGATACCTTCTTCTTTCAATGCTTGGCAAGCCTGTGTTCCAGCGTAGTCGAATTCCGCTGCTTGCCCGATGACAATCGGACCGGAGCCGATGACGAGAATTTTTTTCAATGTATCATTTTTAGGCATATTAATGAGCTCCTTTCACGGCTGCGGCCAGAACCGCCTGGCGCGGTTTCCGGATTTCATTCTGTTTATGGTCTCTTATCATCTCAAGGAATTGATCGAACAGATAGCTGCTGTCGTGCGGACCAGGTGCAGCTTCAGGATGATATTGCACGGAGAAGGCCGGGAATTTCGTGTGTTTCAAGCCTTCGATCGTTTTATCGTTATTGTTAATATGCGTAACTTCCAGATCCGTCCCTTTGATGGATTCTTCGTTTACGGTATATCCATGATTTTGGGAAGTGATGTAGCAGCGTCCGCTGGCAAGCTCTTTTACCGGATGGTTCCCGCCGCGGTGGCCGAATTTCAGCTTCTCGGTATCGGCGCCCGCAGCCAGCGCAAACAATTGGTGGCCAAGGCAGATGCCGAAAATCGGATATTCGCCAAGCAGTTCTTTAACCATGTCGACCGCGTACGGAACGTCTTTTGGGTCCCCAGGGCCGTTGGACAACTGAATGCCGTCCGGGTGAAGTCTGCGGATTTCATCAGCCGTCGTGTCATGTGGAACGACCATCACATCGCATCCGCGGGAAGTCAGTTCGCGCAGAATTCCGCTTTTTGCACCGAAGTCAACCAGAACGATCCGCTCCTTGGAGCCCGGACTTGTAAACATTTGCGGCGTAGAGGTTTTCGCCACCTGGTTGCGGAGTTCAGCGATCGTCGTATCGCCGAGCATTTCCTTGAGCTCTTCCACCGGTTTGTTTGAAGTGGTCAGAATCCCTTTCATCGTACCGTAGTGACGAATAATCCGGGTCAGCATCCGCGTATCAATCTCGCTGATCCCTGGGATACCGTATTCCTTTAATAAGCTGTCAACACTGTACTCTGCACGCCAGTTGCTAGGAACAGGCTCATGACGACGAACAACGAATCCGTGGACAAATGGTCGAATGGATTCAAAGTCATCCCGCGTGATGCCGTAGTTCCCGATCAAAGGGTACGTCATGGTCACGATCTGTCCGCAGTAAGACGGGTCGCTCAGCACCTCTTGATATCCTGTAATCCCTGTATTGAAAACAACCTCTCCGGTCATTTCAGCATCCGCGCCGAAGGATTTTCCGCTGAACAGCGTTCCGTCCTCCAGTAACAATCTTGCCTGCATCCCGATCACTCCTGTCATCTATGTGTAATTTATTTTATTAGTCAATTGCCTAAGTGTTACTTAGAACCCGCTCTTTTCAGACCATTTCACTTCGCCATCCACCCAAGTCATCACGGGCCAGCCTTTCAGCTTCCAGCCAGTAAACGGCGTGTTGCGGCCTTTCGTTGCGAACTCTCCCGGGTTCACTTCTTTCTCGGCTTCGAGATCAATCATCGTCAGGTCCGCGGCTTTACCGGCTTCCAGCACGCCGGATTCAAGACCGAATACTCTTGCCGGATCGCTTGTCATCCGCTTCACCAGCAAGCTAAGATCCCATTTTCCTGTGACAACGAACTTGGTATAGAGCAGCGGGAATGCTGTTTCGAATCCCACGATACCGAATGGTGCAAGCTCCATGCCTTTCGCCTTCTCTTCCGCACTGTGCGGCGCATGATCCGTTACGATCATATCGAGCGTTCCATCCAGCAGACCTTCTATACAAGCCTCCACATCACGCGGGGTGCGCAGTGGCGGGTTCATCTTCCAGTTGGCATCCAGGCCGGGAATATCCTCGTCAGAGAGAACCAGATGGTGCGGACATACCTCGGCCGTTACCGAGATGCCAATCGCTTTTGCCTGGCGGATCAAACGTACGGACTGCTCTGTGCTCACATGGCATACATGGTAATGTACGCCGGTGGCTTCTGTCAGCAGTATGTCCCGTCCGACATGGATTGCTTCCGACTCGTTGGGTATACCTTTCAGGCCGTGCTTCTGAGCGAATTTGCCTTCAGTCACGCAAGCCCCTTTGACCAGCGAGTCATCCTCACAATGTGCAATGACCGGCATGCCCAGTGCTTTTGCCTTGTTCATGGCATCTTTCATCATCTGTGCGTTCTGCACACCAACGCCGTCATCCGTAAACCCGATCGCACCTGCTGCCTTCAAGGCCTCAAAATCCGTCAGTTCACGGCCCAGCTCGTTTTTCGTAATGGCAGCGTAAGGCAGCACCTTGGCCAGACCCGCTTTGCTAGCCTTATCCAACACAAGCTTCACGGTTTCCGGCGAATCGGTCACCGGTCTTGTGTTCGGCATGCAGGCGATGGTTGTGAATCCGCCTTTCACTGCCGAGCGGCTGCCGCTCTCGATCGTTTCCTTGTGCTCATAACCCGGCTCTCTCAAGTGCACATGCATATCGATGAATCCCGGTGTGACCAGTTTGCCCTCGGCATCGATGATCTGAACGTTCTCGCCAAGTTCCGGCAAAGCTGCGAGATCACTCGTAACCGACTGAATCAATCCGTCTGCAATGACGATATGTTTATCTTCGAGCTGTCCTTGTTCATTGATCACTTTGGCATTCTTTATCACTTGCATTTGCATCTTGGTCCCCTCCGCAGTAGAAGCACCGTTCGCTTCTTTGTATATTGTATAATAAAAATTCATATTTGTGTATAAATATTAATATTCATTCATCCTGTACACCGTATTTCGCATTTCGAATCAGCCCATCGCCCGTTCCATAACCGCCATGCGAATCGGCACACCGTTTGCCATCTGCTTGAATATCATCGATTTGGGACTTTCCACGACCGCATCGTCGATTTCAACGTTCCGGTTCACCGGTGCCGGGTGCATAATCATCGTATGCCCGGGCAGCTTGGCCGCCCGTTCTTCCGTCAAACCATACTGCTGCCGGTATTCCGCGCTGGATTTGAATACACCTTCGTTATGGCGTTCCAGCTGAACCCTCAGCATCATCACTACATCTGCCTTCAGTGCCTTCTCCATCGAGACATAGGGTGCATACTGGGCTAGCTCTGGTGCCTGCATCGATTCCGGTGCGCAGAATTGCACATGAGCTCCGAACTTCTGCAATGCCCACAGGTCTGATCGTGCAACCCGACTATGCTTGATGTCCCCGATAATGGATACCGTCAATCCTTTAAGCTCTCCGAAGCATTTCTTCATCGTGTACAGATCCAGCAGCGCCTGGGTAGGATGTTCGTTGTTGCCGTCCCCCGCATTGACCAGCGGGATCGAGATCCGCTTGGCCAGCTCCTGCAGTACTCCGGAGGGTTTCAGCCGGATGACGCCCGCATCGATCCCCATGGATTCCAGTGTCCTCACGGTATCGTAGATGGACTCGCCCTTCTCAACGCTGGAGGCTGCCGCTGCAAAGTTCATCACCTCGGCGCCGAGTCTTTTCTCAGCCATTTCAAACGAAAATCTCGTTCTGGTGCTGTTCTCGAAGAACATATTAACCGCAAATTTCGATTTAAGTACCGGCACCACTTTCTCGGACTGTGCTTCCCAATATGACGCCCGACTCAGGATCGATCCAATCTCGTCTCTGCTAATATCCTTCAAACCTAAGAGGCTACGTTCTTTCAATGAAATGGCTGTTGTCATGATTATCGTTCCTCTCTTTGGCTAATGGTCACTTCATCCTTGCCGTCGATTTCGGTTAATGCAACCGTAATTTCCTCATGTTTGGAGGTAGGAACGTTCTTGCCGATATAATCCGGCCGGATCGGCAGTTCGCGATGCCCGCGGTCTGCCAGAACCGCCAGCTGTATCATTCTAGGCCGTCCGCAGTCCATCAGGGCGTCCATCGCAGCCCGAATCGTCCGTCCGGTGTACAGCACGTCATCGAACAAAATAACCTTCTTGTCATGAATGTTCAGATGTTCCAGGCTGAGCTTCGCTCCTGCTCCCCGTTCTGCAGCCGCTTCTTTGCTGTCTCGGTCATCGCGGTAGGAAGTCACATCGATCTCTCCCCATGGAATCGGCGTGCCTTCAATCTCATTCATTCGCTCAGCGATTCTCTGAGCCAGGAACACGCCGCGTGTGCGAATGCCGACCAGGACGCAGTCCTCAATCCCCTTATTCTTTTCCAATATTTCATGGGCAATTCTCGTTAGGGCGCGGCGGATGGCCGTCTCGTCCATAATCACATGCTGTTCGTTGCTCATCCTTAAGTCCTCCTTCTAAACGTTTGATTAGCCCTTTGTAGTTCAGACGATCCGTGAGTTCATTACACACAAAAAAACTCCTTGCCCGGCTGGACAAGGAGTTGATCTCATAGAGATAGTGTGGAAAGCGCAGTTTCTATCCGCAGACAGAGCTATGCCTTCTGTTAATGAACCTCGGTTCACGTTACCTTGCCAGCCTCACGGGACTGATTTAAAGGTGCTATTCGATTGAATTCATTATGACAGACCCTACAGGAGATGTCAACAGTATTCAAGTCGTATGATGTCGCGTACCAAGCGGAGTTATAACATATCACTAAAATTCAAATTCAACATCGCTAAGTCTTCTGCGAATTTCGGAAATGACGCGTTTCTCTTCTTCCTCACCGTCAGCAATAAAGGTAACGGAGAAGCGCACGAAATGTCCCGCATCATCCCAAGGTACGGTGGAGATCAATTTCTCGCGTATCAGATACTGGGAGAAATCCTCGCCGGACTCAAAACGGCGCCCGCCTTTAACGCCTTTTGGAGCTTCAACGTAGAGGAAGAAGGAGCCCTTCGGCTTCTCGGCTGTAAAACCAAGCCCGTTCAACACGTCCACCAGCATATTGTGGCGGCGGGAATACTTCTCAGCGATCTTCTCCGTAATTTGCGGATTGTCCAGACCGTATGCGGCAGCCTTTTGAATGGCGATGAATTGTCCTGAATCGTTGTTGTCCTTCACATCGCCAAACGCTTTAACCACTAGCGGATTACCGGCGATGAAACCAATGCGCCATCCCGTCATGTTGTAAGATTTGGACAGAGAATGAAGCTCCACGCCAACATCCTTCGCGCCGGGGACGGAGAGAAAGCTGAGCGGCTTCAAGCCGTCGTAAGTCAGCGCCGCATAAGGAGCGTCATGGACAACTACAACACCATACTTGCGGGCCCACTCAACGACCTCGGTGAAAAACTCGACCGTTGCGCTGGCACCCGTCGGGTTGTTCGGATAGTTCAGGTAGAGCAGTTTGGCACGACGGGCAATGTCCTCAGGGATCGAGCTGAGATCCGGCAGAAATCCGTTCTCTTTTTTCAGTTCCACATTGTAAACTTCACCGCCCAAATACTTGGTATGCGTACCGAGTACAGGATATCCGGGTACCGTCATGATGGTGATGTCCCCAGGATTAATGAAGCAGGATGGCAGCATCGCCAATGCAGGCTTGGAACCGATGGAATGAAGAACCTCTGTAGCGGCATCAATGCCTTCTACGCCAAATACATTCTTCAAGTAGCGAACGGCTGCTTCCTTGAACTCGGGAATTCCGTTATCCGCATAGCCGCGATTTTCCCGCTTCCCTGCTTCTTCTGCCAGCTTCGCCACGATGCCTGCATCCGCCATCTCATCCGGCTCGCCAACCCCCATATCGATCAGCTCCGTGCCAGGATGCTCCTGCTTCGCCGCTGCCTTGGCTCTTTTGATCTTCTCGAATTTATAAATGGCTGTATCTTTGCCATAATTAGCACCACCGATCCGGTTGGCAAAGTTCTGTTGAATGTACGTTTCCTGATATTTATCCATGCTCATGATTTGTATTCATCTCCTACTCTAGCTTTCATACTCATCCTAAATATGCAGGAAAATCATAACTGGAGCCATGCATTATATATCAAATGATTTGTACTTTTCCGGCTGGTCGGAGCTGGTAAATCATATGGTGTTCATATTCGAATTCGTACTTTAAGTCAGATCCAGCCATTCCGCAAGGAGCTCATCACGACTCGCGGATAACAGCTCTCGGTCGTTCCAGCGCTGCTCGAGCAGCGACAGATCCGTATCCTCGTGTAAATCGCCGCCTTCACTCTCAAGCCAGCCGTCAAGCTGCCGAATGCGGGTCTCAATACGTGCAATTTCCTCCTCCAACCATTTGGCCCTTTCGGCGGAAGAACGATCCGCATTTACGTTCTTGGCAAGCAGAGCAGGGCTATCCTTCGCTTGGGGCTGCGGCTCCGCCTTCTGTTTCGAGATACCCTCTCTCCCTGCTGATAAATCCTTTGCCTGTAGTTCAGCTTCAAGCCGTTCTTTCTTATCCCGGAAATCATCATAATTTCCATGATAGACCGTCAGCTTCCCTTGATTTAAATCCCACACTTTGCGAGACACTTGATTCACGAAATAACGGTCATGGGAAATGGCAAGAATGGTCCCCGTATAACCCTGCAATGCATCCTCCAACGCTTCACGGGAGGCAATATCCAGATGGTTCGTGGGTTCATCCAGAAGCAGCAGGTTCGGCTTCTGATGGATGAGCAGCGCGAGTCTCAATCGTGTCCATTCCCCTCCGGACAGCTGCCCCACCGATCTGAATACGGACGCGCCATAGAACAGATACCTTGCCAATATCCCTCGGGCTTCTCCCTCTTCGACTCCGGCCTTCTCCCGGAAATATTGGAGCACCGTTGCCTTCGGATTGTCCGGTTCCTCCTGCTGAGCCAAGTAACCGACATCGACACGCGAACCCCATTCAAGCGAACCGGAATCGGGTGTCAGCTCGCCCAACAGCACTTTAAAAAGCGTTGTTTTCCCGCTGCCGTTCGAGCCCATCAGCGCGATTTTCTCGCCGAATTCGATTAGACCGGATGCCCCCCTCAGCACCGCCTGATTCCCATAGGAAACCTCAACTTGTTCAAAGTATGCCACGCGGCGGCCGGAACGATCCTGAGGATTCAGGTCAAACTCAGCCTGTCTTCGTTCCAGCACGGGGCGCTTGACCCGCTCCATCCGCTCTAATGCCCGTCTCATGGAGGCCGCGCGCTTGAAAAACTTCTCATTGCCGCCAATCCGGCCGAATTCTTCAAGCTGCTTGATGGATTCCTTCATCTTCTTGATAACTTTCTGCTGCTCTTGATATTCGGCGAACTGCTGCAGCAATCGCTCTTCCTTATCTTTCATGAACGCAGTATAGCCGCCATGAGCAGTGAAAACCTCGCCATCTTCAATCTCTATCGTTTTGGACACCACCCGGTCCAGAAAATATCGGTCGTGAGAGATAATGACGCAAGTTCCCGAATATTCGCGCAAGAATTCCTCCAACCATTCCGTGCGTGCTAAATCCAGATGGTTGGTTGGTTCATCGAGCAGGAGCAAATCCGGCTGTACAATCAGCTGCGATGCCAGCACGACACGTGTCTGTTCTCCACCCGACAACGAACCAAAAGCCGATCCGTACTCACTCTTGGGTATTTGCAGCCCGGTAGCGATTTTATCGATGCTTGCTTCCAGCTCATAGCCGCCCTCTGTTTCAAACCGTTCCTGAAGCGCTGAGTATTTCCGCAGCACTCGATCGAGCAGCTCAGAATCTCCGGCGATGTCCGGGTCACTCATTTTTTCCTCAAGCTCCGTCATTTCCGCTCGGTAATCCTTCAAGTGACGCAACCCCTGTGCCAGTACATCCTGCACCGTCCAGGTATCCATATGGCTCGGGATTTGCTCCAAATATCCGATTTTTGCCCCCTTCTTGATGGCCAGCAGCCCTTCGTTGGGCTGATCCAGACCCGCTAGCAGGCGCATCAGCGTCGACTTTCCGCTGCCGTTCCTTCCGATAAGCGCGACCTTCTCGCCTTCCTGTATTTCAAACGAGATCTGGTCCAGTACCAGATGAGCACCGTGGTATTGCGTCAGTTTCTGTACATTAATCATATTCATTCTAGGTTTCCTCCTGTTTGCTGCAAACAATTCAACTCGTTCGCAAAGCGTATAAATTAAGGAGAAGACCGGACTGCAAACGCAAAAAGGGCCCACAGAGCAAGCTCCGCAGACCCTTAAGAATAGTAAGCCTTAAATAGGCTTAATCCGTGTAGGCAGGCAGGTGACTTCTCGCGATGGTACAAACCGTATCATTAAAATTGGACAGACCTCTCCCGTTGTAGAGAAATGCATGAACAATGCCAGCCATAGCTATAGGCAGCTGGCTAATACGGTTGTTAACCATCACGATATTCATCCTGCTCACCTCCTTCATTAAAGTTATCGTCACTATAACATATCCATGGTTTGGATGGCAAGAGAAATAGCCCCACAAAGTGGAGCCTATGCTTCGATGCTTATTCCAAATGCTTTGCGGGGACCCCAAAACCTATAAATGCAAAAAGGGACCGCTAGCGGCCCCTTAAAATCGTCAACAGTTCTTCCATATCATCCGGCATCGGTGCCGAAAACTCCATGTATTCCCCCGTAGAGGGATGGACAAAACCCAAAATGGCGGCGTGAAGCGCCTGACCGTTTAATTTAATCCCCTTGCTCTTGCCGTATACAGGATCACCTACGAGAGGATGGCCGATATACTTCATATGCACGCGGATTTGATGCGTACGTCCCGTCTCCAGCTTCAGCTCGAGAAGACTGTAATCCCCGAACCGTTCCACTACGGTAAAATGAGTCACCGCATGTTTGCTGTTCCGGTCTGTGACGGTATACAGTTTACGATCCTGCGCGTCGCGGCCGATCGGAGCGTCAATAGTGCCTTGATCATGACTGATGTTGCCGTGCACCAAGGCCAAGTAACGGCGGTTCACGCTGTGATCCTTCAGCTGGGCGGCAAGAGAAGCATGAGCTTTATCATTCTTCGCTGCCATAATCAGACCGGTCGTATCCTTGTCAATCCGATGGACGATGCCGGGGCGAAGCTCCCCATTAATGCCCGATAAGTCGTTGCAGTGAAACATCAACGCATTCACAAGCGTCCCTGACGAATGTCCCGGAGCCGGATGGACCACCATCCCTCGAGGTTTATTCACAACAATGACATCCGCATCTTCATACGCGATCTCAAGCGGGATATCTTCCGGAATAATCTCTACTGCCGATGGCTCAGGAATTTTCAGCAGGATGCGGTCACCCTGACTCACCTTGTAATTGGACTTAACCGGACCTTCATTCACGAAAACATGTCCATCCGTAATCCATAACTGCACCTGGGAGCGCGAGACATCCTCACCGAGGCTCTCCGTTATGTATTTATCGATACGGGTTTTGGCAGATTCGGCATCCACCAACCATTCGAAAGCTTCCGATTCGTGCCCCGTTTCACCTGTCCATTCCGAACCTGTATCCATACCGTCTTGCAACATTATTCATTCCCTTCTGTGCCAGAAACTTCACTTGTTGTCTTTATCTTCTCGCGTCTTCCTTCCAGAAGCGTGTCCAATATGATCAATCCCACACCGATGACGATACAAGAATCGGCAATATTAAAAATCGGGAATGTGTAGCTGCCAAAATTAAATTGCAGGAAATCGACAACCTCCCCCGTCAACAAGCGATCGATGAAGTTTCCGAGTGCCCCGCCAAGCACGAGCGCAAGAGCGGTAGGCAGCAGCTTCCGTCCTTCCTTCGATACCTTCCGCAGATACCAGACAATTCCGCCCACAACGATTAGCGTCACAATAATGAAGAACCATAATTGATCCTGCAGTATGCCGAACGCGGCTCCCCGGTTTCGGCTGGACGTAATCAGGAAGAAGTCCCCAATCACAGGGATCTGTTCATACATCTCAAGGTTCGAAGCAATCAAGTACTTGGTTCCCTGATCGATAAGAAATAAAACAAATGCAATCAAATAATACACCACTTGTTTATGTCACTCCGTTCTTGTCTTCTCCAATCAGACAATCACCTCGCTGATCGGTCCGTAACTCGTCTTATTGTAGCACAGCGGCTCAGAAATCGTCCATTCCTGTCCAATCACGAGAACATTTTCCGTCAGTAAAACCATCTCAATGGGTGCACTCTATACACATGAACCAGAAGGTCAACTTCGGACCATGAAAGGAGCCTGACATGTCGCATCTAACTCAGGAGCAACTCAATAATTTACAACAAAAGCTGATGGATCGAAAGGTTGAGCTTGAACGGCGCATGGTATATAACGACCAGCATGGGCTGGGGGAATCAGAGCGAGATATGACCGGCGAGCTGTCCCATATTGATAACCATCCCGGGGACTTGGCAAGTGAGATGTTTGAACGAGAAAAAGATCTTGCACTCCAGGATAGGGTGGATCAGGAGCTGCAGCGGGTTATTTTTTCACTTGAAGCGATTCATCACGGCCGTTACGGCGTGTGTCTTACCTGCGGCCAGCCAATTCCATACGAACGGTTGGAGGTTCTCCCGGACACACAATATTGTGTAAAGGACACGCCTCGCGAACGAGTCTCCCACGATCGTCCGGTTGAGGAGGAAGTCCTTGCCCCCGCTTTTGGAAAATCCAGTATGGATGAGCACGATTATGCTGCGTTTGATGGCGAGGACGCCTGGCAGATTGTTGAAAGCTGGGGGAACTCCAACTCCCCTGCGCTGGCGGAAGGCAACGAAATTGACAGTTATAACGAGATGGATATCGAGAATGGCGATGATCAAGGCGGATTTGTTGAAGTGTATGAAAATTTCGTTGCAACCAATATCGATGGCTCCGAGGTGTTTATCGTACGAAGCCCGCAATATGTCGATTACCTAAACCGGGGCGAAGGAAGCTACCTGCTTGATCCCCATGGCGATCCTGATGATGATAATGAATCCTTCAGTTAAATAAGCGTTTACGACCGGCAGCGTATTATGAAATCTCAGCGGCTGCCGGGCATTACATATTCATATAGATCACTCACGTCAGCTCAAGCTGACGCTGAACGATCCGGACAATATCTGCAATGTAGTCGCCGATAATAGGCAAATTCAATGCACCAAGTGCCTGAAGGACATAGATAATGGTCGCCGCAAAAAAGGTAAAGCCAATCGCGATTCCCACACCGCGGGCCGACCCGGCCAGCAAATTGGTCCAAATCAACTTCCATGGGCGGTTCAGCAGCTGGGTATACTCCGCGATCCGAGCTTTCTCCAGCTGCTGTGCTATGTCCGTGGTCATGCGGTGTATGGCGCTCAATTGGTCCCGCTCTTCCTCAAGTGATTTTTTTTGTTCAGTTGGCACCCCAGCATCCGGCTTCTCCGCCATTTCTACCGCCCCTTTGCCTAAACTAATCGACTTCAAATTATAGACCCAGAGCAGCTACATTACCTTGTATGCTCGTAATCTGCTTACCATTACATATCAATTCGCTGATTATTATGCATCTATGGGAAGCATCTCATTCGTTTGTGAGAACACCCTTAAGTATTCGATATTTTATAAATACAAAAAAACACTGCCCCTGTAGATAAGGGCAGTGTTTTATAACCAATTTATAACTTAGGCGATGTGGATGCCGATGGTTTTGCCGCCAAGCTCAACCCGCTCCATGTCTTCGCTTTGTCCAAATTGCAAATCGTTCACTAGGACATTCTCGCGCAGCACATCTTCAAATGCGGCGATCGCAACTTGAAGCTCTTCATCCGTATCGAGGGTCAAGTTCACCCGCTTCTCGATCGGCAGGTCCAGCTTCTTCCGCGTATCCTGTACGGCACGCACCACTTCGCGAACCCAGCCTTCCTGCTCGAGCTCCGGCGTGATATCCGTATTAAGCGCAACGGTTAAACCATAACCTGAAGCGGATGCGAAGCCTTCCTTCGCCTTCTTCTCCACCAGCAGCTCTTCAGATGTGATCTGTAATTCTTCACCTTCCGGCGATGTCACGTTCACGCCGCCCGTTTGGACTACCTTGCGAGTCTCGTCACTGCTCATGCCTTTCAGGAACCCTTGCAGGAAGCCGATATTTTTGCCGTATTTCTTGCCTGCAATCTTTAGGTTCATTTTCAGCGTGAAATCAACGAAACCACTGTCGCTGGTCTCCACCTCAATCGCTTTGACGTTGATCTCATCCTTGATGATGTCTTCATATCCCGCAAGGTCAAACTCGCGATCCATGGATACGATGAGCTCAGACAGCGGCTGGCGCGTTTTGATCCCGGTCTCGTTGCGGACATTGCGCGCAAGCTCTACGATCTGTCTAGCCGTCTCCATGTCCTGCTCGAGCGCCTTGTCGATCAACGCCTCGTCGGCTTGCGGGAAGTCGGCCAGATGCACGCTCTCACCGCCGCCCAAGTTGACGAAGATATCTTCGGACAGCATCGGCGTGAATGGTGCCATCAGCTTGGAGAGAGTCAGCAGCACGTGTGTAAGCGTCCCGTATGCGGCCAGCTTATCTTCCCCGAGTCCGCTGCCCCAGAAACGGTCGCGCGAGCGGCGGATATACCAGTTGCTCAGCTCATCCACGTAAGCTTCGATTGCTTTGGCCGCATTCAGGAAATCATTCACGGCCAGTCCCTTGTCAACCACTTGAATCAAGCTGTTCAGTCGGGACAGAATCCAGCGGTCCAGCTTGTGGTTCGATCCCTTGAAGTCATGCTCCTTCGGATCATAGCCATCGATGCCGGCATACAATGTCAGGAACGCATGGGTGTTCACCAGCGTATCGACAACCTTGGATTTGGCTTCGCCGACGATTCCTTTCGAAAAGCGTTTGCTGTTCCATGGTGCACTGTCAGCGAGCAGCGCCCAACGGAACGCATCCGTACCGTACTCTTCGATGATTTCCCAAGGATCGATGACGTTGCCCTTGGATTTGGACATCTTCTGTCCGTTTTCATCAAGAATATGTCCTGTGGCCATAACTGCTTTATAAGGCGCTTTACCCGTGAAGAGGGTCGATACGGCAAGCAAGCTGTAGAACCATCCACGCGTCTGGTCGATCCCTTCGCAGATCATATCGGCAGGATACTGCTGTTCGAATTTCTCCTTGTCCTCGAATGGATAATGGTATTGTGCATACGGCATCGATCCGCTGTCAAACCATACGTCGATGACTTCCGAGGTCCGTTCCATGACGCCGCCTTCACAGTGAGGGCATTTCACTTTCACTTCATCCACATACGGCTTATGCAGCTCCAGATCCTCCGCTACCTCGCCTACGGCGTTAGCCCGAAGCTCCGCAATGCTGTGCGGCGAGAATTGCCCTTCACAAGAATCGCAGACCCATACGTTAAGCGGTGTTCCCCAATAACGGTTCCGGCTAATATTCCAATCGACCAGATCTTCAAGGAACTTGCCGAAGCGGCCTTCGCGCACATGGCCCGGATACCAGGTGACCTCATTGTTGTTCGCGATCAACTGATCCTTAACCGCTGTCGTTTCGATAAACCAGCTCTCCATCGCATAATAGAGCAGCGGGGATTTACAGCGCCAGCAGAATGGATAGCTGTGCTCGTATTTCTCCTTGCTGTACAGAAGTCCTTTTTCAGACAAAGCCTTCACGATGTCCAGATCGCAATCCTTCACGAAGCGTCCGGCAAAATCCGTCACTTCATCGGTATAACGGCCTTGGCCGTTCACGACACTCACGAAGCTGATGCCATTCTCACGGCATACGCGATAGTCGTCTTCACCGTGCGCAGGAGCCATATGCACAATCCCCGTACCGCTTGCATCGGTAACAAAGGAAGCGCCGACGATGAGATTCGTTTTTTCCGCTTTTACATACGGGAACGGAGGATCGTAAGTCTTGCCGACCAGCTCGGAACCTTTCAGCGTGGACAGAACGGTAAAGTCGCCCTTCATGACATCCTCTACCAGATTCTTAGCCACGATATAGATGCCGTCCTCCTGCTCGACGCGGGCGTAATCCATATCCGGATTCACAGCCAGTGCCACGTGGGATGGAAGCGTCCAAGGCGTCGTTGTCCATGCCAGTACATACTCTCCGCTGTCATGCAGCTTAAATTTAGCCGTTGCGCTAAGGTCTTTAACATCCTCATAACCTTGCGCCACCTCGTGGGAGCTGAGCGTGGTCTGACAGCAAGGACAGTATGGGCTCACGCGATGACCGCGGTACAGAAGGCCTTTATCATGAATCGTCGCCAAAATGTTCCATACACTCTCGATATAGTTGTTCTCAAGTGTGATGTACGGATGATCCAGATCGGTCCAATAAGCAATCGCCTCAGTCAGCTCGCGCCACTTGTGCTCATATTCAAATACGCTGGCTTTGCATTTTTTGATAAAAGCTTCAACGCCATAATTCTCGATCTCCTGCTTGCCGGAGATGCCAAGCTGCTTCTCTACGCCAAGCTCAACCGGAAGCCCGTGCGTATCCCAGCCCGCTTTCCGAACGACATGGTAGCCCTTCATCGTCTGATAACGGCCCACAAAATCCTTGATGACGCGGCCAAGCACGTGACCGATGTGCGGTGCGCCGTTAGCGGTCGGCGGACCTTCGTAGAATACATAATTCGGCTTGCCGGCCCGCAGCTCGATTGATTTCTTGAACGTGTTCTCCTCGTTCCATTTGTTCAAGATGCGCAGCTCTCTGGCCCGCGCTTTCTCCTTGACGTCTACTCTGTTCATACAGATCTTCCTTTCACTTCGTAAATGTTCTGTGAAAATAAAAAAAGGCCTCATCCCCCAAGGGACGAGAACCTGTTCTCGCGATACCACCCTAATTTCGCACGGCCGACTTCAAATGGAAGTCTGCCCAAACGACACCTCAATGTCCATGCCTGTTCGTAATAGGCAAGGTCCGATATAACGTTCGGCTGACGGTTCAGCTTACACACGCGGTTAAACGCTTCAGCTTCACTTCTCAGGGATGATCTTCTGCTTGGTCTGAACGCCGGGCTTTCAGCAACTGCCGGCTCTCTGAGGGACAGATCCTTCGCGTACTATTCCCATCAACGAATGGTTGTATGAATCAACAATATGTTATTAGTTATAGACTCTTTCGCGGAAAAAGTCAACCGGATACCCGCCTAGTATACTTCTTTTGGTTCAAGACTCGGTTCCCGGTTCTCGAGCGTCTCCCAGCCTTCTTGTTTCAACAGCTCCAGCTGCGCCTCAACCAGGGAGCGGAAGCGGGTGCGGTAGATGGAAGCCTGCTTCTTCAGTTCTTCAACCTCAAGCGCGATTTTGCGGGATTTACCGAGCGCATCATTAATGATCCGATCCGCATTCTTCTCGGATTCCTTAATGATCAGCTGGGCTTCCTTCTTCGCGTTGTTCTTCAGCTCATCCGCCGCCTCCTGAGCGACAATGATGGTCTTAGACAAGGTTTCCTCAATATTCGAAAAATGATCCAGTCTTTCTTGCATCGCAATAAGCTGGTTGCCCAACTCTTTGTTCTCCCGGATCACACTTTCATAATCCTTAATAATCTGATCCAAAAACTCGTTGACCTCGTCCTCATCATAACCCCGAATTCGACGAGCAAATTCCTTGTTATGTATATCAAGCGGCGTCAATGGCATGGTGTGCACCTCCTAAATATATGGGCCTTACAGGACGGTTCATCCGCTGTGTTAGCCAAACCACCCGTCCGTGAAGACAATAGCGGTCATTTACGATTTATCGGTAAATCCATTGTTATTTTGAATGACACTTTGTACTCATTCGACAAAAAAACGGCAATTCCTTCAAAGGTCAGGCATATTTCCCAACCTTGATACGGTACCGCCCTTTTTTCGTCAGGCTTCCTGTCTCCAAAACTTTAAACCGTCCAAAGCCTTGGATGGAAACGACATCGCCTTCTTTTAAATTCGTTGAGGGGTCCTCTTCCACTTTCCAGTTCACGCGGCATCGGCCAGCCTTGATCGGCACCACGATTTTCGTACGGCTGATTCGATATGCATCGCTGGCGATTCCGTCCAGTCTCATGGAAGATACCGTAATATCCATCGTTTCGAAATTCGTGCGGGCAACTTCAAGCTTGTCCATTGGCAGCAGTTCCGTCATCACATGCACCCGGTGGACCTGGCTGAGATTCAGATGGAGAAACGCGCTGATATCGTCGGCTACGACCGCATGGCAGCCGTCCGCGAGCACATGGATGTCACCAATCTTCGATCTCTTAATGCCAAGACCCAGAATCGAACCCATGTAGTCGCCATGCTCCAGCTCCAGAAACTTCTGATCTCCGGAAGAAATGCTGAGCACCTTCATCTTGAAATCCTCGCCCTCAAGCGCTCGGTAATCTGGAGCGATCCACGCCCGAACGCGTTCTGCATCAGCATGTCCACCATCAAACATGGCATGCACATCCGGATGACGATTCACGAGCGATTCCAGAATGAATCGCTGACGAGGATCCAGAAAATCCGTCAGTTTCGCTTCATGATATTGTCCGGCATTGACAACCCACTCCCAAGCCCGGTCCACAAACTCCCGTTCATCCTTGTGAAAATGATCGTAGATGTCCAGTTTCATCGCTCATTCACCTGCTATAGGAAATATCCGAGAATTGCGTACACACCACGCTGTGCCAGCTGCAGCACGAACAATGCGACAATGGGGGAAATATCGATCATGCCCATGATCGGCGGAATAAACCGGCGAAATGGTGCAAGATAGGGCTCTACAAGCTTGCCAAGCAGCTCGCCGATAAAGCTTTCTCGTACATTAGGAAGCCATGACATTAAGACGTAGACCAAGATCATGTAAAAATAAATTTGGAACAGCGTTCCAACGATACTGTAAATTTCGTAGGTCAAAGCCTAAATCACCTCATTCTGTTATATTCATGCTCGTCTGCTAGAATCTCCGAGATCGAACCTTGGATCTCCACGGTATCCGGCGTGCATAGGAAGATGTTCCCGCCCACCTTCGAGATTCCGCCGCTAAGCGCATACACGGTTCCGCTGAGAAAATCGATAATGCGCAGCGCCTGATCATTCCTCACACGCTGCAGGTTGACCACAACCGTTCGGAATGACCGCAGATGATCTGCAATCTCCTGTGCTTCATCATATGAACGAGGCTCCACTAATACAACCTTCACGTTCTTCTGTGAATGAATGCTTACGATATTGCCGCTTTTTTGGTTCTTCCGATGATCAAACGGCGTTGCCTCCACCGGCTCTTCCTGCGAGGCCAGTACCTCGCGTTCCACAACTTCTTCTTCCTCTTGCAGTCCCAAGAAATTCATAAACCGGTTCATCACGCCCATCGTCAATCCTCCTCTTTCCCTACTAAAGTCGAGCCGAGACGCACCCAGGTCGCCCCTTCCTCTATGGCTACTTCAAAGTCATTGGACATGCCCATGGACAATTCGGTCAATGGCTCCGCCGTAAGCGCCTGCTTGTTCAGCTCATCTCTTAGTTGTCTTAAACCACGAAATACAGGACGCGTCTGCTCCGCCGACGATTCATATGGAGCCATGGTCATGAGTCCGGTCACCTTTACGTGTGAAAGACTGTTGATTTCCTTCAAAAACTCGGCTGCTTTCTCAGGAGGCAAACCATACTTGGATTCCTCGCCCGAGATATTGACCTGCATAAAGGCGGATACCTGCAGATCCAGCGCAGCAGCCCTCTTCTCCAGCTCATGGGCCAGAGACAAGCGGTCAAGCGAATGAATATATTGAAATTTATCAATGACATCCCGAACCTTATTGGTCTGAAGATGGCCGATGAAATGCCATGTGCCGCGGCTTCCAAGAGCGTTCCATTTCGCCTGGGCATCCTGCCAGCGGTTCTCGCCGATATGCTGCAGTCCCTGATCCAGTACCGAAGCTGTCATGTCCAAGGAGACATATTTAGTAACCGCAATGATATTTACATCATTCCGGTTCCTGCCGCTTCTTGCGCAAGCCTCCGTGATTCGCTGTTCCACTCGATCGATACGTTCCTTCAAACTCAAGGGACGACTCACCTCTTTCTCATCCCGATCCAACTTGCCATACGACCCGTTGTCCCCCCATCTTTACGATAAGAGAAGAACAGATCATGATTGCAGCTTGTACACCATGATGTACATTCGATATGTTCCGCCAATATTCCTGCTTTAATCATAATGTGTCTGTTTATTTCTTTCAAGTTCAGCATGTATTTCCCTTGTCCCTTGTCGATATAAAAAGCTGAATTTGTAACTTTCTCGGATGTGTTTCCCTCGATTCCGATATCGCGGACACGATCCATGACCCGATCATCCACCTCGTAACAGCACTCGCTTATGGATGGACCAATCGCAGCGTGAATGTGCTGAGGCAGGCTTCCGTATTCCACAACCATCCTGTCGACCATTTTCTCAGCGATGCTTCCCACGGTCCCCTTCCAGCCAGCGTGTGCCAAACCGACAGCACCCGTAACCGGATCCCAAAAATAAAGCGGCACGCAGTCCGCGTAGAAAGACGTCAATAAAACGCCGGGAACATCGGTTACAAGTCCATCCGTATTTTGAAAAGCCGAGGCTCGGTCCAAACTCCCTCTGCCCCTGTCCTTATCATGAACCACGCCAATCTGAACATCATGGACCTGTTCACCGCAAGTCCAGTCTTCCAGAGAAAAACCCAATGCCGCAGCGGTTCGTTTCCGGTTCTCTACAATGTCACCCGGCTCGTCTCCGACATGAAAGGCCAAATTCAAACTATCATAGGGGGCTCGGCTTACGCCGCCATGCCGGCCTGTGAAGCCGGCCGTGAGTGCGGCGCTTCCTGATCCCCCACTCCATTTTTCAAGCACAAACAGACTCGGTGTCTGCTGATCTTGTCTAACAAACGGTTCCATGCGCATCCCACCTCTATGACCAGTGTAACAGAAAACCCACGCCGGAGACACATTAACCGGATCCTCTGTTTAGAAGGATCGCCGGTCCGGCCGGTCCAGGTATTCCACCGATTCCTGATCATCGGGCGTTCTTCGCAATTCCTCCATTTTGACAAGGACGACATCCGAACCAATCTTGACGATATTCCGCCACGGAATGATCAGGTCGCTCCCGCCGCCGAACAGCCCCATAAATTTACCGTAACTTGGCACCACAATCGCTTCAATCCGGCCCTGCCGCAAGTCCAGCTCCAGATCGCTGATCTGTCCGAGCCGTTTGCCATCAATGATATTAATAACGTCCTTCGTTTGAAAATCGGAAATTTTCATCTTTTTCCCCACCATTTGATTATCAGGTATCATGAGCATCACACCTTAGATGTATTTGAAGGTTAGCCGTCCGTCCATCCATCTTCAATCCATATCCCTCTGTTCAATATATGAGCCGCTTAGGTAAAATAGCTTATCTAAAATTAAAAAAACGATCCCATAAACGGGATCGTCATCTGTTCGATTGATTGCTGGTCTTCTTACGTTTTGACGTGCTTCTGCATCTGCTTGATCGCTGACTTCTCCAGGCGGGACACTTGAGCTTGGGAAATGCCGATTTCATCCGCAACTTCCATCTGGGTCTTGCCTTCATAAAACCGCATGGATAAAATCATTTTCTCGCGTTGTCCGAGCTTGTGCATCGCTTCCCGGAGCGCAATTTCCTCAATCCAGGACACATCTTTGTTCTTATCATCACTGATTTGATCCATCACATAAATCGGATCGCCACCGTCATGATAAATCGGCTCAAACAGCGAAACGGGATCTTGAATAGCATCTAGTGCAAAAACAACGTCTTCCTTGGGCACGTTCAGCGCTTCGGAAATTTCAAAAATCGTCGGTTCTCGCGAGTTCGCATTTGTCAGCTGATCCCTGACCTGAAGTGCTTTGTAAGCAATATCACGCAGTGATCGGGAGACGCGAATCGGGTTATTGTCCCTTAAGTATCGACGTATTTCTCCGATAATCATCGGTACGGCATAAGTGGAAAATTTAACATTTTGCGATAAATCAAAATTGTCGATGGCTTTCATCAATCCGATGCAGCCCACCTGAAACAGATCATCAACAAACTCTCCCCGATTGTTAAACCTTTGGATGACGCTGAGCACCAGTCTCAGGTTGCCGTTCACCAGTTTTTCTCGAGCCGATCGTTCATTGTTCTGCTGCAGATTATGAAACAGTTCCCTCATTTCCACATTCGTCAGAACAGGCAGTTTTGACGTATCCACACCACAAATTTCAACTTTGTTTCGCGTCATGATGACTAACCTCCCAAGGAGAAACATTACTGTACATTATCTCCGAGGGGGGCTATTTTATTCCTTACGATTTCCAGTTACACCATCTTGTTGAATTCTTTGCGGAGCCTCTTTATTATTCTCTTCTCCAATCGGGAAATGTAGGATTGTGAGATTCCAAGCAGATCTGCCACGTCTTTTTGCGTCTTTTCCTCACCGTCCTGAAGTCCAAAACGAAGCTCCATAATCATGCGTTCCCGGTCGCTTAATTTATCCAGCGCTTTTTGCAGCAGCTTCCGGTCGACCTGCTCCTCGATATTACGGTAGATGGTGTCATTCTCAGTACCCAAAACGTCGGACAAGAGCAATTCATTGCCGTCCCAATCGATATTCAGCGGTTCGTCAAAAGAAACCTCGCTGCGGGTTTTGTTATTCCGGCGCAAATACATCAAAATTTCGTTCTCAATACAGCGCGAGGCGTATGTAGCCAGCTTGATTTTTTTCTCCGGGTCAAACGTATTCACCGCCTTAATCAAACCGATGGCACCAATCGATACCAAATCCTCGATGTTAATGCCGGTGTTCTCGAATTTGCGGGCAATGTAAACGACCAGACGCAGGTTACGTTCGATAAGCATGGCACGGGTGGCTGCATCCCCGGTAGGCAGCTTCTTGAGCAAGAACTCCTCTTCCTCTTTCGTAAGCGGCGGCGGGAGCGCCTCGCTTCCTCCGATATAGTAGATTTCCTGACTCTTCAGGCCTAGCAAAAAAAGTACGCGATAATACTGCAGCTGCAATGCTAATCTCCATTTAACGGGCATCTCTTATCCTCCTAAACGTTTTCCCGTAGGGATAACTGGCTTCATAAACGTAATTTCAATTCTTCTAGTCCGGCATGCTCTGGAAATGTCATAAAGGTTTTCAAAGACTTATTCATGAGTCCGCCGTATTAATGGCAAACTCGAACACTATGAAAATGGCTTCATGGTTATCATCCTGCGTTCTTGGCTGCACCTGATTCCGGTCCGGTCCCCCCATTGAGCGATGAAGCGTCCACCTCGGATTTGCAGCTTCCATCGGACACCGGCTTGTTTGAATTGGCATTCATCTTCGGCGTACCTTCTCCTTCCGTTAATGCCGGATGGATAATGGCCCTGTATGCCCTGTCACCTGAGAGCGTCCCGCCATCAAGACCAATTAACACCTTGGATGCCGAATATTCAAATCCTCCCAGTTCGATCCGTACCATGTCGGGCTTTAACGCAAGCATGAAGGCGGCCCCCCGGTTGACTCCGCGATAGGGAACAAGCCGCAGACGGTCTTGCCATTCAAATTCCTCTGCCGCGAGCCCCATGATTAATTTGTCCGGTTCCCCCTCCATCAACTGTTTGCTCCATCCCTGAGGCAGGTGGGCTTCCCACAGTGCTGCTTCCATCACCATAACCGGCGTGCGAGTTAAGGGATCACTCAATTGATTACCTGTATCGAGCAGCCCCGCACAGGATATTTTGGCGCTGCCGATCCATACCGACACCTCTCCCAATAAGGCCTCCCGGTTCTCGGTTTTACGTTTCGTGGTCTGAACGGCTTTAAATGCGAATACAACTACAAAAAAGGTAATGCACGCAAACCAGAATCCTACCTTCAATTCAAACGATAGCCCTCCCGATGTTGTATACCATATCCCGCTAAACAGTTCTCCCGAATTTTGGACCAGGTAATGAACACCGATAATGCCTCCGGCCGCCGCAAAATTCACCATATAAAATGCTCCCAAATTTCGCAGATAACTCTGTAAGCTTGCAAAGCCGAAAGCAATCCATAACATGATCAACGAGAGTCCAAATTTGATGAGAAAAGTAAACAAAAATGAAAGTTGCGGGACAAACATCATGACGACATACAGTGCGCCTACCACAGAGGATAATACAAGTCTCCACCACCTTGGCTTGACCCTGCGCATCCAGGCGGTCAAAGCCAGCAACATGCCGTCAATGACGAGGTTTGCCAAAAATATGAGATCAATATAAACAACCAGGTTGTTCACCTGCCTAGTCGAAGAATCACTTCGGTTATCCTTCTGTTGTTTTCTGGGCAACGGGAGATGTTACTAGTATAAGAAGAATAGAATTCAAAGTCTGTCTAAACCTGTGGGCGGATTACAGACTTTTTTTGTCGATGAAGGGCAGTTTTTAGAGACCTGTACCAGGAGCAGCCTCTTGGCGTTATCGGCGATCTCTATCTTGGCAGGAAAGCTCGGGGAATATCCTTAATTTCCACAGTAATTGCTGATTGGACTTTCATTCGTGAAAGTGTGACAGCATCAGCTGTTGGCTTTGTAAATGAAATAAAAGGAAGATGACGAGGCGTGGATATAAAAATAAGCCTGTCTTCATCATGATGACGAAGCACAGGCTTACCGTTATTAATCATTATTGCGGGAACGATTGCGAAGGAAAGTAGGAATATCAAGCTGATCATTGCTGCTCTGATTGCCAAACGGCTTCAGATTTACATTACTCTTGTCCGTTTCCGGCTGCTGTTGTTGCTGTTGTTCCCCTTGTGGCATTCCAGGACGACGTACCGGCGGGATTTGAGCAGGCTTGCTCTCAAAGCCGGTAGCGATAACCGTTACTTTGATTTCATCCTTCATGCTTTCCTCAATGATCGCACCGAAGATCATGTTCACTTCCGGATCAGAAGCAGATGTTACAATCTCGGCCGCTTCATTCACTTCATACAAGGAAAGATTGGTCCCTCCCGTAATATTCATGATCACACCGCGAGCACCTTCGATAGAGGTTTCAAGCAGCGGGCTCATGATCGCCTTGCGGGCAGCCTCGGAGGCTCGATTCTCACCCGTAGCCAGTCCGATACCCATCAGAGCCGAGCCGCGTTCTGTCATGATCGTTTTCACGTCGGCAAAGTCAAGGTTGATCAGACCCGGCACTTGGATCAGATCAGAAATGCCCTGAACGGCCTGACGCAATACGTTATCAGCTTCTCGGAACGCTTCCAGCATCGGTGTTTTCTTATCCACGATCTCCAGCAAGCGATCATTCGGAATGACGATGAGTGTGTCCACTTTCTCTTTCAATGCTTCAATGCCAAGCTCCGCTTGGGAAGCACGCTTGCGTCCTTCGAACGTAAACGGACGAGTGACAACCCCAACCGTTAATGCTCCGCACTCCTTAGCAATTTCAGCAATGACAGGAGCAGCACCCGTTCCGGTTCCGCCACCCATACCGGCCGTAACGAATACCATATCGGCACCCTTCAGGGTGTTCATGATCAAATCGCGGGATTCTTCCGCAGCCTTCTTGCCTACGTCAGGATTGGCGCCGGCACCAAGTCCGCGAGTGAGCTTGTCCCCGATTTGCAGTTTATGTTCGGATTTGGCAAGGTGGAGTGCCTGAGCATCCGTATTGACCGTAATGAATTCAACACCCTGCACACCATTCTCAATCATTCGGTTAACGGCGTTGCTGCCGCCGCCACCTACTCCGATTACTTTTATTTGAGCTAAGCTCTCCATTTCAAAATCAAATTCCAACATCTAATCCATCTCCCCCTCAATGTGCGTGGATGGCACGTCCACAGTCGAATGAATCCGCTATATAAACTCGCTGAACATCTTTTTCAAGCGTTCAATAAATCCCGGCTTCTGGCTGGTCTCCTGAGTTGCTGCGACAGGACTTTGCTGCTTAGCGCGGTTCACCGGTTTCTTGCTATTTCCGCTGCTGTTGTTGCTTCCTCCTGTATTGCGTACACGTACGTTCCGGATTGCATTATGGAGGATGCCGACTCCGCTGCAGTATCCCGGATCACGAACACCGATGAAATCGGGAACCGCAATCCGTACGGAAGTCGCCAGCTCATTTTGTGCCACCTGCAGCACACCAGGCATGGACATAGTGCCCCCAGTAAGTATATAACCACCAGGAAGCTCGCTGTAACCCAAGCGCTTAATTTCTTGGCGCACCAATTGGAAAATTTCCTGAACGCGAGGTTCTATGATAGCTGCCAGATCTTCCTGAGTGAACTCCTTGTCCACATTGCTTCCAATTCTTGTTACCTTAAACGTTACTTCGTGTGCGGCACTCTCGATCAGCGCGCATCCGTACTTCAGTTTAACCTTCTCTGCTTGATCCGTCAGCGTTCGCAGGCCATAAGCAATGTCATTTGTCACGAAATCTCCACCAACCGGAAGCGTCGAAGTTGCGGCAATGCTGCCTCCCTCGAACACAGCCAACGTGGTTGAGCCCGCCCCAACGTCAACCAGCACCGAACCCATCGTTTTCTCATCCTTGGACAAGGCCAGCTGTCCGGCACCAAGCGGAATCAGCACCAGATCCTTCACTTTCAGACCTGATTTCTCCACACAACGTAACAGGTTATGTATTGCCGTTTTGGCGCCAGTAATAATCGTCGCTTCAACTTCTAGTCTTACGCCGATCATTCCTCGCGGATCAGAGATTCCTTCCAAACCGTCAACTACAAACTGTTTAGCAACCACATCGATAATTTCACGATCCGGAGGAAGCGCCACGACTTCCGCTGCTTTCAGCACGCGGTCGATGTCCTCTTCACCAATTTCGCGATCCTCGTTCGATACTGCCACAACTCCATGGCTGGATTGAAGTCCGATATGATTTCCAGAAATGCCGACATATACTTCGGATATTTGAATACCGACCATACGCTCCGCATGATCAACAGCGCTGCGAATGGATTGTACGGTCTGGTCGATATCTACAATTGCACCTTTGCGAATTCCCTCCGAGTCGGCAGATCCAACTCCAATAATATTAAAGGTTCCATTATTAACTTCCCCAATAATAGCACGAACTTTGGATGTACCGATGTCCAAACTAACAATGATGTCATTGTTGCTCAAGCCCTGGCACCTCCTGTTTTTAGCAAATTAATTTTGATTATAAAGAATACATTTCTACTTATTCAACACTCGTGGGTCTTTCCCTCTTTTTTCAACATTTTTTTTACTGCCAACATTTGCTATAACAGGCCGTAAAAGTCATTCAAAAAAGAAGAGCCGAAACAAGTTGTCAATACTTTCAATTGTACCATTTATTCCAATCCCTGAGTAGGGGGTTATTGCCCTTCTTCCGCGTCTTCTCCAACTTCTTCTACAAACGGTACGTAAGAGTCTGCTTCCAGCATCGTAATCACACCCGGCCGCTCCATTTCGGTAACCTGATTCAGATATTCTACTTTGTCACGGAGCAAGGAAACAGAAGTGATAACTTCGAATTTGGAACGTGTATACATCTTGATCCGATCCGGAAAAGATAGCGTCGGTGACGGCATGATTTCCGAGATATCGGAGGTCAGGCTGCCCGAAATCTCCGCAAGCACTTCGCTAAGCACAGCCTTGTTGGGGTCGCCTGGATCCCAATTGGTCAAAATAGGCTTCTCAACGGCAATACCACTCGCTGTAACCGGAACCGAGTTACCGCTTGCCAGTATGGCTTGAAGTTCCCCGCTGTCGGACAGCTCGTAGGCCACCGTAGGATGTTCCGTTACCACGATGCTGACTTCGCCCGGAAAGCTCTTGACCACTTCAGCCGACTTAATCGTTCCGAGCTTCATCAGCCGTTCCTGCACATCTTTCGGCTCAACGCCAAAGTACTGGTCTCCGATGTGGAGTCCGCTTTGCTTGATAAGCTGCTCATTGGTATTAAACGTATTCCCTGTAAAATGAATCTCGGTAACTTGGCTGACTGACGACCGGAAAAACAGAATCGTCAGCAGGGCTACGAACAGCAGCAAAAGTATCCATATGATTTTTTTGGCTGTTTTCGGTTTAGGCTTGTCCTGCTTCAGGACAGGCATATGTGTCTTGGACATATCCACTCTCTCCATAAAGACCTGTTATCCCCTCCTTGTTCGGAGGGGAAGCCCAGGACCTCAATTGGCTAAATCAAGCGGTTTTGGCACCGGAGATTGACGATAGATCCGGGCGCCTAAACCTTGGAACATGTTTTCAATACGATCATAACCGCGATCAATATGGTGAACTTGCTCCACCACGGTCGTTCCCTGCGCGGCCAAACCGGCAATGACGAGCGCCGCTCCAGCCCGAAGATCGGTTGCCTCCACCGTAGCTCCATAAATTCTCTGAACACCGCGTATAAACGCGTAGTTCAGATCCGTGGAAATGTCCGCCCCCATACGGGAGAGTTCCTCCACATGCTTGAACCGTCCTTCGAATACCGTCTCTTTCATCACGCTAAATCCGTCCGCCAAGGACAGCAGGACCATAACCTGAGATTGCAAATCAGTCGGGAACGAAGGATACGGTGAAGTCACGATACGTTCCACCGCTTTAGGACGGCTCATACAGCTTATGTTTATTATATCATTGCATATACTGGTTTGAACACCGGCGCGCTTTAGCACATGTATAAGGGAAGTTAAATGAGATGGATTGGTCTTTGTAAGCGTTACACTACCGCGGGTGACAGCTGCTGCGATCATGACGGTGCCGGCTACGATCCGGTCCGGTATAATCTCGTACTCGCAAGGCTCCAGACGCTCCACGCCATGGATCGTGATGGTATCCGTTCCTGCGCCGATAATGTTCGCTCCCATCTTGTTCAGGAAATGCTGAAGGTCCTGAATTTCAGGCTCTCTGGCGGCATTGGTGAGCACCGTTGTGCCAAGCGCCGTTGCTGCTGCCATCATGATATTCTCCGTTGCCCCTACGCTGGCAAAATCCAGATGAATATCCGTTCCGACCAGCCGGCTTGCCCTGCAATGGATCTTATCGTTACTCTCCTCGATTTCCGCACCAAGCGCCTGCAATCCCTGAAGATGGAGGTCGATCTTGCGTTCTCCGATCGCGCAGCCCCCTGGCTGATAGATCGTCACTTCACCAAAACGGGCCAGCAGAGGTCCCATCAAAAAGATGGAGGATCGCATCTGCTTCATTAAATCTTCCGGGACATGAAACGAATTGGCAGACGAGGTATCCACGGTAACCGTCTCCAGCTCATGCTTGCATTTGGAGCCAAGACGGCTGAGAATGCTGAGCATCACTTCAATATCCAGCAGGTGCGGGACATTGCTTAATCTTACAGTCCCTTCTGCCAGAAGACTAGCTGCTAGAATAGGTAAAGCTGCATTTTTTGCTCCATGGATACGAATGGTTCCAGATAGGGGCCTTCCACCCTCAATCACCAATTTGTCCAATGTATCACCTCCGAGTTTACCGCTCGCCCAGAACGTACACCTCAGGCACCATGTGAATTCCGTTCTTTTCCGAGATGGTTTCCTTAATACGTTCCATCAAAGCGAGCACGTCCTCTGCTGTCGCTTGACCGGTATTCTCAATGAAATTGGCATGCTGTAAAGAAACTTCTGCGCCCCCGATCCGCAGGCCCTTAAGACCGGCAGCCTCGATCAACCTCGCGGCATGGTCACCGGGCGGGTTGCGAAAAACACTGCCTGCCGTTGCGGATTGGAGCGGCTGTGTACGCCGGCGACGGTCCTTGTAGGAGGACATAACAGCTGAAATTTCTTTGCGGTCTCCTTGACGGAGCCCAAATACCGCTTCAGTCACAATCCCTTTTCGTTCATGCAGAATGGAGTGTCGGTAATCAAACGCCATATCTTTCGCAGCATACGTAACCAATTCCCCTGTCTCCAGTACAATGTCAGCGGACTTGAATATGCGTGACACATCAGACCCATGGGCACCTGCATTCATATAGACGGCCCCTCCGACCGATCCAGGAATGCCTCCGGCAAATTCAAGACCGGATAATCCTTCTTTTCCGGCCAGAACACTGAGCTTGACAAAAGACAGACTGCCGCCTGCAGTTACCGTCTCTCCGTCAAAATGAAGCCCCTCAAATCCCTGGCCCAGCTTGATGACCGCTCCCCGAATGCCTTTATCGGCAACCAACATGTTTGAACCGCGGCCCAATTGTGTCCAAGGTATGTGATGGGCATGGAGAAGGGTGACCAGTTCCCTGAGCTGTTCCTTGTTCTCAGGTATAATCAGGCAATCGGCTGGTCCGCCTATTTTCCACGTCGTATATTTTGCCAGCGGTTCATTCCATAACACTGTTCCGATATTGGCCTCTGATAGTAGCGATTTCCACTGCTGCATTTTAAATAAACCTCCCCTTGACTTTCAAAACCAAAAGGCCATTCCTTCAACTGGATGAAGAGATGGCCGCTGTCAGTAATGCCGGCCTCATGGGTGTGTCACGATTATAGAGTATCTTATGTCAGGCTCCATAGGTGTGTGACAATCGCCCAGCCGATTTAGCGTTTGCCGGTTAACCGGCGGATTTCTTGAACCATGACGGATGCCGAATCCGGTTTGCCGAGCTTTTTCGCAGCCGCGGACATCGCCTCTCTGGAAGTACGACTGGTCATGATCTCCTCAAGCTTTGCGAACAGCGATTCCGCCGTCAAATCCTTTTCAAGAATCATGCTGGACGCACCCGCTTCCTCCAATTGCCTCGCATTTGCCTCCTGATGGTTATTGGTGACGTTAGGTGAAGGGATAAGTACGGATGGAATGCCAAGCGATGTAATCTCCGCCAGGAATGAAGCTCCCGCACGGTTTACAATCAGCGAAGTAGCCGCAAGCACTTCCGGCATATTATGAACGTATGGCACGATATGAAGTTGATTCGGCATGGTACCGAGCTGGGACAGAATGGATTCCCGCGTGTTCTCAAAATAAGTTTCGCCCGTAACAAACACGAAATGTACACCCGGCAGCTTCTGTATGAACGGCGCCATCCCGATCATCGCGTTATTGATCGCCTTGGCACCCCGGCTTCCGCCGACGATCAGTACGACCTGGCTGTCCACCGGAATGCCGAGCGTAGCAAATCCACGTTCACGATTGGCGGATAATACCGTTGTCGCACGTGGATTTCCTGTATATACCGTTCTTTTGGCTTTAGGAAAGGAAGACTCCGATCCCTCAAAGCTGACCGCCACCGTATCCGCATAGCGGCTGAGGAACTGGTTGGTGAGGCCGGGAATCGCATTCTGCTCATGAATCATGGTTGGTATCCCGAGCTTGGCCGCTGCATAAACCACCGGACCGCACACATAACCTCCGGTACCGATCACGACATCGGGTTTAAATTCCTTCAGCAGGGCCTTCGATCGCTTCACGCCTTTGAAAAAACGCATGATCGTCTTCACGTTATCCAGCGACAGCTTGCGCCGGAACCCCGTGATATCGATGCTCTCAAACGGCAGTTTCTCCTGGGGTACCAGCTTGCTTTCGAGACCCCGTTTACCTCCGATATATAAAAACTCCGTTTTCGGATCTTCCTTTTCACATTGTCTTGCAATGGCAACGGCGGGGTAAATATGCCCCCCCGTTCCGCCGCCGGTCAATACGACACGCATACCCTTCACCTCGCATAACGGGAAATATTTAATAGAATGCCCAGCGCCGTCAGCATCAGCGTCAGTGAGCTGCCTCCGTAACTGATGAGCGGCAGCGTAATCCCTGTTACCGGCATTAAACCGATAACGACACCGATATTGATAACGACCTGTATGGCGACCATGCCCACGATCCCAACAGCCAGCAGACTTCCAAAGCCGTCGGATACCGTCATGGCCACTCTCATGCCCCGCCACACCAAGGCAGCGAACAAGAGCAGTACAATCAAACCGCCAATGAATCCAAGCTCTTCGGCCAAGATCGAAAAAATAAAATCAGTCTGCGGCTCAGGTACATAAGCGTACTTCTGACGACTCATGCCAAGCCCGAGCCCGCCGAGTCCGCCCGGCCCTATGGCATAGAGGGATTGAATGATCTGATAGCCTGCGCCAAGCGGATCGGACCATGGATCGAGAAACCCGGTTATCCGCTTCAGCCGGTAGGGGGCTGTCAGAATCAAGCCAATGAAACCGGCAACCCCGCCTAATGCGAGAAAGCCCAGATGCTTCATCTGTGCCCCTGCGGTAAAAACAATCATCATCGCAGCTCCAAGCATAACGGCACCCGTACCCAAATCAGGCTGCAGCATAATCAATCCGAATGCCAGTCCGATTAAACCAAGCGGCGGCAAAAGCCCCCTAGTAAAAGACGTAATATCATAATCTTGCTTACTGAGCCAGCGTGATAGAAACAGAATCATGCCCAGCTTCATAAACTCGGAGGGTTGAATTCCGAACGAGCTGATGCCGAGCCAGCTTCTGGCTCCGCCGCGAACAACGCCGATCCCTGGAATAAGTACGATAATCAGCATAAAAAAGCAGACCAGCAATGCAAGCTTGCTGTATTTCTTCCAAACCCGATAGTCGGTCCTCGATGTGAAGTACATGGCAGCAAGCCCCAAACAGGCAAAAAACAGCTGACGCTTCACAAAATAAAACTTATCGCCATAGTCATGAAATGCGAGGACGGATCCTGCGCTGTATACCATGACGATTCCGATGGCCAGCAGGGCCAAAATACAGATAAGCAGCCACAGATCGGGCGCCTGGCGGTTCTTGTTCATGGAAAGGCCACCTCGTACATCCTTAGTAGGGGCTTATCCACCCCCCTACTTAAAGGTTATGCACCGCCTCTTTAAAAATGCGTCCTCGATCCTCGAAGGAAGGAAACATGTCCCAGCTCGCACATGCGGGAGATAGTAGAACAATATCCCCGCTCTCTGCGAGCCCGGCAGCCTTCTGGACAGCCGAGGTCAAAGTCGCGGCGGCGTCCTTCCCATTATCGACGAGGAAGATGTCCTTTAATCCGGCTTTGGCAGCAGCCTTCGCGATTTTCTCCTTCGTTTCGCCAAGAAGCACGACGGCTTTCACCCGTCCTTGCAAGGAAGGAATCAACTCCTCATAATCCGACCCGCGGTCAAGCCCGCCTGCGATTAATATGATAGGCTCCTTGAACGAAGTCAATGCCATGTGCGTCGCCTTGGAGTTCGTTGCCTTCGAGTTATTGTAATAGGATACGCCCTGAAGCTCGGCAACGTATTCCAGGCGATGCTCAACACCGCGGAAGCTGGATAAAGCTTCTTCCAGCTTATCGGGGGCAACGCCGGCCGCTATGGCGATCGCACAGGCAGCCAATGCATTCCCTACATTAAATCTTCCGGGCAGTCCGATGTTCTCCACACGGATGATCTCATGCGTAAACCCTTCGCCATCTGTATAAATCAGCGTACGCCCCTGATCGTCGTCGTCCGAGTCCGGGGTACCGGCAACATATGGCGGCATTACGTGAACCCCTTCACGAAGGCTCTCACTCATCGAAAAAGGCACAATGCGCGCCTTGATATACGGAACAAGGTTTCTGCACACGGGATCATCCCAATTGAGCACAGCGGTATCATCTGCAGTCTGGTTGGCGAACAGCTTGGCTTTGGATGCAACATAATCATCCATTCCGCCATGGTAATCAAGATGCGTTTCCGCAATGTTGAGAAGGCAGGCAATACGCGGCCTGAACTCCTCTGTTCCTTTTAATTGAAAGCTGCTCAGCTCAACGACCATCCAATTGTTTTCAGTTGCTTCTGCTGCAGCCTCGGATAGTGGCGTGCCGATATTACCGGCTACAATCGGGGAAAGACCCGCGTTTTCCAGCAGCTTGCCTACCCAGGTTGTCGTCGTTGTTTTGCCATTCGAGCCTGTGATGCCGATGATCGGTGCTTCACACAGGTGATAGGCGATTTCAACTTCGGTCACGACAGGAATCTTAAGCTCCAGCGCCTTTTGAACAGGCGGGGCGGAATACGGAATTCCGGGATTTTTGACAAGAAGCGTTACACCGGGATGAATAAGATCATCGGGATGTCCACCGCAAATAACAGAAATACCCAAAGCCTCGAGCTCCGAAGCTTCAGGACACTGTTCTCTTTCCTTTCTGTCGTTCACAATGACGGAGGCTCCGGCTTGATGCAGCACTTTAGCTACCTGTACTCCGCTTTTGGCCAGTCCCAGTACGACGATATGCTTATCCCGATAATCTTCTAGCTGCTTCATATGTTACAACCCCTTGTTGATATAAAGTCCGAGTCCCGCAAGTATCAGTCCCACGGCCCAAAATGTAAAGACGACGCGCCACTCCGACCACCCGGATAATTCATAATGGTGATGGATCGGGCTCATTTTGAATATTCGCTTGCCTCTGGTTTTGAAGGAAACCACCTGAAGCACAACGGATAACATTTCTATGACGAATACCCCGCCAATAATGAGGAACAGCAGCTCGCTCTTGGTTACGATCGCTATGGCGCCAATAGCGCCCCCGATTCCTAAAGACCCTGTATCTCCCATGAACACTTTAGCAGGGTGAGCGTTAAATACCAGAAAACCGAGTACCGCACCGATCATCGCCGCTGCGCAGAATGCCGCCGCAAACGACGTAGACTGGATCGCCACAATGGCATAAGCGCCAAAGGCAATCGCACTGACACCGGACAGAAGACCATCCACTCCATCGGTGAAATTCACCGCGTTGCTGATGGCAAGCATCATGACCACGATGAACGGATAATAGAACCACGGCCCCAATCAAAGGACCAATCCATTCCTGGAACGCTTATCGCCGTGCTATGGCCGTTGGAGATCAACAGCCAGCACATAATGCCGGAAAACAGAAGCTGTCCAAACAGCTTCTGCCTGGCCGTGAGTCCTAATGATCTGCGAAATACGATCTTAATATAGTCGTCAAGAAAGCCGATCAAACCGAAGCCGAGCGTCGCTACGATCATCACATAGAAATCAGTATCGACTGGAGAAAATTTAATATAAGTCAGTGTAAAAGCAAGCAGAATCACAACGCCGCCCATCGTTGGCGTTCCGGCTTTTTTCAAGTGGCTCTGCGGACCGTCGTTCCTAACCTGCTGGCCGAACTTCATCCGCCGCAGCAGCGGAATGAGCAGCGGAGCCGATATCACCGCAAGCACAAACGCTACACCGATTGTCAATAACAGCAATTGAAAGTCCATCAGCTCACCCCCTCACTCCGTTGTTGCCGCCAGGCAGGGCCTTCAAGGCGTCAACCACGTGTTCCAGCCTCATGCCGCGCGAGGCTTTCACCAATACGATATCCTTCTCCGTTACCTGCTCCAGCAAGGCTTCGATCAGTTTTTCTTTATCCGTAAACGGAAGCACTGCTCCTTCAGGAAAGCGGTCTTTCGCTTTCATAGCCGTGTGAAGCGACAATGGGCCGAAGGTGAACACAAGATCCGTGTTGTCCGGAGATAAGTAATCTCCAATCTCGGCATGGAATTCCTCTTCACGCTGACCAAGTTCCAGCATGTCCCCGAGAACGGCAATTCGCCGGTGGTAGCCTTTCATATCACCAAGCACGTCCAATGCCGCCTTGACCGCGGTAGGACTCGAATTATAAGCATCGTTCAGCACGGTGACCCCGAAAGCAGTCTCCACGGCTTCGATCCGCATGCTCGACAGTTTCAGATTGGCAAACCCGCTGCGAATAGCTTCATCGCCGATTCCCAAATGGGCTGCTACAGCCATCGCCGCAAGCGCGTTGACTACGTTATGACGCCCGAGAAGCGGCAAGCTAAAGCCTTCGCCAGCGTGCCGGTTCGAAGTGAAGATGATTCCTCTTGAATGGAACATAAGTCCCGTCGGATAATCGTCATTGGTTTCTTGATTGCCAAACGTAAATGTTCGAAGCCCTTCTGGCTTCACCGTAGTTTCTTCAGCAAGCACCTGGCGGATCAACGGTTCGTCCCCATGGTAGATCAGCAAGCCGCCCGGCTTCATGCCGCTAATAATTTCAAGCTTGGCGCGGGCGATTTCTTCGCGCGAACCGAGCTGAAGCAGATGCGCTTCCCCCACGTTGGTAATCACCGTCATATCCGGATGAGCAATGTTCGAAAGGAGTTCAATCTCGTGACGTCCGCTCATGCCCATCTCAAGCACGATAATATCGGTGTCTTCCTTCATCGCGAGGACGGTTAACGGAAGACCGATATGATTGTTGTAATTGCCTTGCGTCTTGTGAACGTTAAACGTGGTTTCAAGCAGTGCGGACACCATGTCCTTCACGGTGGTTTTTCCGTTGCTGCCGGTTATGCCCACCACCTTGGCGCTGCTCTCGGACAAATAGGCCGCCGCAAGCGTCTGGAGCGCCGTTAACGTATCCTCCACGAGAATGAGCGGCAGGTCGGGAATCGGTTGATGATCTCTCTGCCAGAGCACTGCGCCGGCTCCGCTGGCGAGCACGCTCTCCGCGAACGCATGCCCGTCAAATTTCTCGCCAACAATCGGAACAAACAAATTTCCCGGCTGTATGGTTCGGGAGTCGGTACCGACCCCTTGAATGATAATATTGTCATCTTGGTTACGTGAGAGCGTCCCGCCGCACATGTCGGCGATGCTCTTTAATGATTTATGGATCACTATTGTCTGCCCCTTATCGCGTCTTTGGCTACGATGCGGTCGTCAAAATCTAGTACTTCGCCCGCAATCAGCTGGTAGGTCTCGTGACCTTTCCCCGCAATCAATACTACATCGCCCGGGCTTGCCATTTCAATAGCCTTTTCAATCGCTTTCCGGCGATCAACGATGAGTTTGTAGCTTTCTGTTGACACTTCGTCCTCAATCAAGCCGGCTTCGATATCCTTCAGGATCATATCCGGATCTTCCGTGCGGGGATTATCGGAAGTCACCAATACAACATCGCTATATTTCGCAGCAATTTTACCCATGATCGGCCGTTTGGTCCGATCCCGGTCGCCGCCGCAGCCGAATACCGTAAGCACCCGGCCCTCAGCGAATTCATTAACGGTACGCAGGACATTTTCGAGTCCGTCCGGCGTGTGCGCATAATCCACGATCACGGCGTACGGCTGACCTTCATCCACGACCTCAACGCGGCCGTCAACGCCGGGCACGGACTCCAGGCTGTTCTTGATATCCTCGAGAGGGATTCCCTCAAGAAGCGCGGCAGCGATCGCGGCCATGGCATTATACACGTTGAATTTCCCTACCATTCGAATCGCAATATCCGCACTGCCGCGGAAGGTATCCACATGGAACGAGGTGCCTTGAGCGGTGATTGAGATGTTGCTTGCCCGTATATCCGCATCTTCTCCCAAACCATAGGTAATCACTTCCGCCGCCGTCTGCTTGGCAAAATAAGCCGAAGCCTCATCATCCGCATTCAGGACGGCATATTTGCGTGATGGTTCATCCTTGGCAAAAGCGTTGCCCAGCCGGGAGAAAAATAACCCTTTTGCCCCGCGGTATTCTTCCATCGTATGATGGTAGTCCAGATGATCCTGCGTCAGGTTTGTGAATATAGCCGTTCGGAAGTCCGTTCCCTTTACCCGCCCCTGTTCGAGCGCATGCGAGGATACCTCCATCACGCAGCACTCGGTGCCTGCGTTCGCCATATCGTTCAAGTAACGCTGGAGCTCCAGCGCCTCTGGCGTCGTTCTTGGCATCGGGAAGGACTGACCATCGTATTTCATCTGAATCGTGCCGATCAATCCGGTCTTCAAACCGTAATCATTCATGATCGTCTCGATCAAATACGTTGTCGTAGTCTTGCCGTTCGTTCCGGTTACGCCAATCATCTTCATGCGGGAGCTCGGCTGATTATAAAAGGCGTTCGCCAAACCCGCCATCGCAAAGCGGCTGTCCCTCACGATGACTTGCGGAAGGTCGACCTCAAGCTTTCGCTCAACAACCAATGCCGCAGCGCCTTGGTCAGCGGCCTGGGCAGCAAACTGGTGTCCATCTACCGTATGGCCCGGCAGACAAATGAACAAATCCCCCGCTTTCACTTGTCTTGAGTCTGTTTCAATCCCCGTGATTTCAACTTCTCCGGATCCTTCGATAACAGCAGCCGCCAATACGGATGATAATTGCTTCAATTTCATTGTTATCCCTCTCTCTATATATCTGCATCATCCGCCCTCGCTCCCGAATCGGATGATGCCTTAATGTTCGTGCTTGGTTCCCTCGGGGTCTTCACCCATATAGATCCGAATGGTAGACCCTCGCTCTACCCGACTTCCCGGCTTCGGCGCCTGGGAAATCACTGTGTTGCCGGTCCCGGACTTGGCCAGCATGAAATTCATATTCAGATCCTCATACAGATCCTGAACCGTAGCTCCGACCAGGTTCGGTACAGTCACGGTTGGTGTCTCACCATACTTGTATTCACGGGCAAGCTGGTCTTTACGCGGCGGAACATTCATATAATGCAGCGCATCCTCCAGGATATTCTGCACGATCGGAGCAGCCACGACGCCACCGAATTGAATGCCCTTCGGATTATCTACCGCCGTGTACACCACAATTTCAGGATCATCGGCAGGCGCGAATCCGATGAACGATACGATATGCTCGGTCGATGAGTACCGGCCGTTAATAACCTTCTGGGCGGTTCCCGTCTTCCCTCCGACTCGATAGCCGTCGATGAAGGCAGGGCGCCCGGTCCCCTTAGCAACGACGCTCTCGAGTGCCTCGCGGACTTGCTTGGATGTTTCCTCCGAGATCACTTGTCTGACAAGCTCCGGCTTGATTTCCTCGACCGTCTCTCCCGTTTCTGGATTGACCCACGCCTTGGCCACATGCGGCTTAAACAATTTGCCGCCGTTAATGGCGGCAGACACTGCAGCAACCTGCTGGATCGGCGTAACCGATACCCCTTGCCCAAATGCCGTTGTCGCCAGCTCAACAGGACCGACATTGTCGAGTTTGAACAGGATCCCATTCTCTTCCCCATTCAAATCGATGCCCGTCTTTGCCCCGAAGCCAAAATCGCGGATATACTGAAACAGGCTTTCCTTGCCCAGCTTCTGACCTAACGCGACGAAGCCCGGGTTGCAGGAGTTCTGAACAACCTCCATGAAGGTCTGACTGCCATGGCCGCCTTTTTTCCAGCAGCGCAGTCTCGCTCCACCGACCTCTACCGCCCCACTGTCAAAGAAGTGGTCGTTCTTCAGGTCAACCTTGTCCTCTTCAAGGGCAGCGGCAAGCGTAATAATCTTGAATGTCGATCCTGGTTCATAGGTCATCCAGATCGGCAGGTTGCGGTTGTACGTCTCGGCTGAAAACTCCTGGTAATTGGCAGGAGAATACCCTGGCCTGCTGGCCATTGCCAAAATCTCGCCTGTCTTGGGATTCATGGCGATCGACCAAGCCCCATTCGCCTGATACTTCACCATCGCTTGATCAAGCTCCCGCTCCATTATGGACTGAATCGATTTATCGATCGTCAGCTCCAGATTCAGACCGTCGCGGGGCTCTACGTATTTCTCCGAGGAGCCCGGCATGATTCTTCCGCCCGCATCGGACAGATAGGATATTCCGCCTTCGAAGCCCTTCAGCTTGTCGTCATGCATGGCTTCCAGCCCGGTGAGTCCCTGGCTGTAGGCTCCCGTGAACCCCAAAATATGGGCTGCGAGATCGCCATAGGGATAATACCGTTTGTTATCCTCAGCAACAACGATACCCGGCAGCTTCAAATCACGAATTTCCTGAGCCAGCTCCATCGTAATTTTTCGTCCACCGGGATTTATCCGTTCCAATCTCGAACGTTTCGTAATGATTTTCTTGATATCGGCTTTGTCCATGCTGATCAGCCCGGACAACGTCTCGGCTGTATGGTCCGGATCTTTGATTTGTACAGGAATCGCCCAAATGGTCGGTGTCGTTATATTCGTAACCAATGCGGTTCCGTTACGATCCAAAATTTCACCACGCTGTGCCGCAAACGGAATGTCGCGGCGCCAGAGATCCTCCGCCTTCGCCGACAGCTCCGCGCCTTTCCCAATCTGCACATAAGCCAGTCTGATAATCAGTGCTGAGAACAGCAAGAGCAGCAGCAGCAGGCTCCAGAGCAGCCTTCTCCGCTGCGATACCTTGGATACTTTCACCTAAGCTTCCCTCCCTGTTTGAACCCGAAAGCTCATGATATGCGTTCTTCACATGAGTATTCGGGACAAACCCGGGTTAGAACAAGCTATTCCCCTTCGGTCTTGCCTGTTGCTTCTGTTTCCTCATCGTTGGATTCATCACCACTGGATTCCTCGCTGCCATCGGATGATGTTTCATCAGAGCCGCTGCTTCCCGTGATTAACTCTTGAGCCGATTTCAGCGTTAACTGCACGATTCGCTGGCCATTCTCCTTGGCTTCCAATTGCGAAACAACGTAGCCTTCACCCTGAACATTAACCTTTACTTTCATCAAGGTGAGCACTTCCATGGCGTCCCTAAGCGATTCACCCTCTAAATTCGGGATTTTCATCGTTGGACTATCCTCTGTAAGAAGATAAATCCGTTGTCCTGCACTAATGATCGCATTGGCAGGCGGGTATTGCTCCTTCACCGTATTTCCGTTGCCCAAGGTCTCAAACGCCACGCCATCCTTCAACAGCTTGGCTTTTACGTCACTCAGCTTCAACCCCGTAAAATCCGGTGCTTTCAGGGAATCCTTCAGCGATGTTACTGAATTCGTTTTTTCTTTATCCTGCTTTACATTCGATTTGGGAACGCCCCAATAATTCAATGTCTTGGATACGATCTCTTTAAATATAGGCGCCGCCAACGTACCGCCGCCCTTTTCAACGTTAGGTTCATCGATAATGACCAGCACGGCTATCTTCGGATTCTCGACGGGAGCGTACCCGATGAATGAAACGACTTGTTTCGTACGGTCTTTATATCCGCCGCCGGATTTTATAGCGGTACCGGTTTTGCCCGCAACCCGGTAGCCGTCGATATATGCAAGCCTTCCTGTACCATTTACCTGGTCAGCTACAACTTGCTCAAGGTAAGTCCCTGTCTCTCTTGCGGCCTCAGGAGATATGACCTGGCGCACGACTTTCGGTTCGATTTTCTCAACCTTGCCCGTGTTGGGGTCCTCGATCTGCTTGACCATATGAGGCTGCATGAGCTTGCCTCCGTTGGCAACGGCTGAAATGGCCGCAATCTGTTGAATAGGCGTTACGGATACGGCGTATCCGTAGGTCATGGTTGAAATATCGGAGTCATAAGTCATATTTAAGGTACCGAGAATCTCCCCCGGAAGATCAATTTCCGTTTTCTGCGTAAACCCAAAATCCCGAATATAGTTGGTAAATCGTTCCTTGCCGAGCATTTCGTAACCCAATTTTACAAATGCCACGTTACTCGACCTTTTCACGCCTTCGAGGTAGGTAATAGGGCCCCAGCCTACGCTGTTAATGTCCCGGTGGGTTCTTCCACCCGCTCTTATGGATCCGGATTGATAAATCGCACCCGGGCTAAACAGCTTTTCCTGCACTGCGCTGGCAAGCGTAACAATTTTGAAAGTTGATCCCGGCTCATAGATGGACCGCACGGCATGATTGATAAAATTCTTTTGATTCCATTTCGAATATGTATTGGGATCAAAAGTCGGCATATTGGCCATTCCCAGTATTTCCATCGTGTTCGGATCCGCTGCGATGACCGTCATACTGATTGGTTTATATTGGTTATACGTGTCGCGCATCGCTTCCTCGATATAATACTGGATTGTATCGTCTGTCGTCAGTACTAAATTATTCCCATTTATTGCAGGCTGGTATAAATCGTCTTCACTCGGGAGCTTGACCCCTTTCTTATCACTCTTGTAAGAAGCGAATCCATCGGTTCCCTTCAGCTTGTCGTCATAAAATTGCTCAATGCCCCCGATACCCTTGCCCTGGTGATCGGTATATCCCAAGATATGTGCAGCCACTGTCTTTTGTGGATAAAATCGTTTTGACTCTCGCTGAAAGCCGATGCCCGAATCGGGAACTTTACCGGTTGCCTTTAATTTTTTATTCAAGCTTTCACTAAACGCTTTAACCTCTTCCATCTTCTCCTGGTCAATCTTCCATCCCTCGCTGCGGACTTCGCGGCCCTTGAGGTATTCGCCCTTATCGTCTTTAGCTTTAACCAGTTCACGGAGTTCGTCCTCATCCTTGTCGAGAATCTCATGCAGTCCTTTTACGACCTCATTCTCCATGCCATTAGCCTGAATGACCGCAGGATTCACAATAACTGTAAAGGCAGGCGCATCCATGGCAAGAATATCGCCGTCCCGATCCGTGATCGTTCCTCGCGTGGCTGGAAGATCCTGTTTACGCGACCATTTCGATAAAGCTTGTTCCTTCCAGAAGTCGTTATCGATCACCTGCAGCCAAAACACCCGACCAATCAATAAAGCAAAAAAGAGGGTTATACATCCCCCTATTAGCACGGTACGCAGTTTAATTTTTTTTATCATCGGTCAAAACCTCACACTTCAATCATTTTGTCCCGAGTCCGAATTCTGTGTCTCGGATGACCCCGAGACCGGTGATAGATGGATCGTATTATTGTCATCAATAGGGACATAGCCCAGCTCTTTCGCCTTGTCCAATATTTGCGTCTCCAGTGTTTGCTTCTCAACCTGAAGCTGATTGATATTTCGTTTAGCTTCGAGTGTCTTATTTTCCGTCGACTGGATCTGCCGGTTCAAGTCATAGGAATGAACATGACTCATGCCAATGACGCCCATGACGGCAACCACAAATACCACGGATAACAAATACAACAGCTTTTCTTTTTGCGGAAGCTGGGAACGACGTTTGACGACTTTTGTCTTCTCGAGATAAGCGGACTGCTGCGTTTCCTTCTGTCTCTCCTGTACGGCTAAATTGCCGCGCGTGTAAGCCATGGCTGATTCTCCTTCTTCAGGGATTTTATGTTTCTACAGTTTCTCCGCAATCCGCAGCTTCGCCGAACGCGCCCTTGGATTACTCTCAATCTCCTCCGCAGAGGGGATAAGCGGTTTACGGTTCACCAACTTCAGCTCACCTTGGCCACCTCCGCATACACACATCGGAAAATCTGGAGGGCATGTACACTTGGGAATGTAACTGTTAAAAATCTGTTTGCATATCCGGTCTTCGAGCGAGTGAAACGTGATGACCGACACTCTTCCTCCCGGTGCAAGACATCGCACTGCTTGGTGAAGCGCGTCTTTGAATGCGCCAAGCTCATCATTTACCGCTATACGAAACGCTTGAAAGCTTCGTTTGGCCGGGTGGCCGCCTGTTCTACGAGCTGCGGCCGGAATCCCTTCCTTAATCATCTCGACAAGCTCGCCGGTTGTCTGAATAGGGCTCTGTGCCCTTCTTTCAACAATGACCTTGGCAATCCGCCTTGAAAATTTCTCTTCACCGTATTCATACAATATTCGCGCAATTTCCTGTTCCGGCCATTCGTTTACAATCTTGGCTGCGGTAAGCTCGGCGGATTGATCCATCCGCATATCCAGCGGGGCATCATGATTGTAACTAAACCCTCTCTCCCCTTCATCGAACTGCGGAGAAGATACGCCCAAATCGAACAGTATACCGTCAACTTGCGGCTGCCCGTTCTCGTCAACCTCCACTTCGTTACGGAGCACTTCCTCCAAATCACGAAAATTGGTTTTGACGAGCGTGATCCGGTCCACATACGGCTTCATGACTTCCCGGGCGTTATTCAAAGCCCAATCGTCCTGATCCAATGCGATTAACCGACCATTCGAACTTAGTTGGGAAGCAATCAGCGAGCTGTGCCCTGCTCCCCCGAGCGTACAGTCAACATATATACCGTCTGGTTTGATGCGCAGCCCTTCTGTCGCTTCTTGCTTAAGCACTGTGATGTGATGGAACAAAGCTGCAGCCCTCCATTGTGTCTCATTCATGATTTTAAGTGTAACTTGTCCATTTCAATACGATGTTCCTAGCTGGTTATAAATCAAAATCAAAATCTACCAGCTTCTCAGCAATGTCATTGAATGCTTCCTCCGACTGCTGATAGTAATTCTGCCACTGCTCCTTGCTCCAGATCTCCACTCGGCTCGATACGCCGATGACGACGCATTCCTTCTCGAGCTTGGCGAACTCGCGCAAATTGCCCGGCAAATTTACCCTTCCCTGTTTATCCCATTCACATTCCGTCGCCCCGGAGAAAAAAAACCGGGTGAATGCGCGTGCATCCGACTTCATGAGCGGCAGGGATTTGAGCTTCTGTTCCATGATGGCCCATTCATCTTTGGGGTATACAAAGAGGCAATTGTCCAATCCGCGGGTTACGATAAACGAGGTGCCCAGGAGGTCGCGAAACTTAGCAGGGATAATGATTCTCCCCTTATCGTCGATGCTATGTTGAAACTCCCCCATGAACATCAGGCACTCCACCCCTTAACCCCGATTCCCCACTTTGCACCACTTTCCACCACTTTAGGATAATAGATTCGGCGTCAAGAATCAAATACCTTCTATCGAGCATTTGTTTTTTTGGAACTTTCTCTCAGAACATTCGCACAAAAAACCTCCTTTCATCCCGCATGGGGATGGAAAGGAGGTTTGCAAATGATCTAAAGCTGCTGCTGTTTAGTGCTGAGCCCAGCTGTCCAAGTAAGACTTCTGCTCAGCGCTCAGGCTGTCGATTGTAATACCTAGACTTTCCAGTTTATACAAGGCAACCTGTTCATCCAATTCGTAAGGAACATTTACAACGCGGTTACCGATGTTCTTGTAGTGATCATTCACATGTTTGAGCGACAGTGCCTGGAGCGCAAACGTCATATCCATAATTTCCGCCGGATGTCCGTCACCTGCCGCCAGATTCACCAAACGGCCATCGGCAAGCAAATAAATCTTACGGCCATCTTTCAGGTGATATTCTTCGATATTGCGCCGAACCGTCCGAACCGATTGAGACCGTTCTGACAAATCCGGTTTATTGACTTCCACATCGAAGTGACCGGCATTGGATAAAATGGCACCGTCCTTCATGACATCAAAGTCTTCCCCGCTGATGACATCGCGGTTACCCGTGACGGTTACAAAGAAGTCTCCCAATTTGGCCGCTTCGCGCATTGGCATGACGCGGAAGCCGTCCATATAAGCCTCAACGGCCTTAATCGCATCAATCTCGGTCACAATAACGTTGGCACCAAGACCTTTGGCACGCATAGCCACGCCCTTGCCGCACCAGCCATACCCTACGACAACAACCGTCTTGCCTGCAACCACCAGGTTGGTCGTCCGGTTAATTCCGTCCCAAACCGATTGTCCGGTACCGTAACGGTTATCAAACAAGTATTTGCAGTATGCATCATTCACGGCAACCATCGGAAACTTCAGAGAGCCTTCTTTCTCCAAAGATTTCAGGCGCAGGATGCCTGTCGTTGTCTCTTCCGCTCCGCCCCGAATTCCTTCAAGCAGATCGGTACGCTCGGAGTGCAGGATCGTAACGAGATCCCCGCCATCGTCGATGATCAGATCCGGTCTGGTCTCCAGTGTTGAAATGAGATGCTGCTTGTATTCCTTAGGATCCGGGTTATACTTGGCAAACACCGTGATTCCGTCTTCTACCAATGCGGCACATACATCATCTTGAGTTGACAGCGGATTACTTCCCGTAATCGTCACTTCAGCTCCGCCGGCCTGAATGACTTTCGCCAGATAAGCGGTCTTGGCTTCCAGATGCAAGGAGATAGCGACTTTCAACCCTTTGAATGGCTGTTCTTTCTCGAATTGTTCACGCACCCGGTTCAATACCGGCATATGCGCCTTCACCCAATCAATTTTCAAATGACCTTCCGGTGCCAGTTTCAAGTCGGTAATATTGCTGGTTTGTATGGATGATGAGCTCATTTAACGGCCTCCTATGATCTGATGTTTGAATTCCTGATCGTTATACGTAAACGACCCTGTGAATGCCCGAAGCAGCGTATGGGATTTCCATCAGGCGATCCACCAGATTCAATCCATAACGATTCATGTATTCCAGGATATTGTATACCCTCTCCTGAGGTTTCCCTTCCGGCAACAACGTCTGTTCAATGCGCTTCCACTGTGCCAGTGCGGCCTCATGCTGCTGTTCCAAGGCATTCCGGGATTTACTTAACAGGTAATCCATCTGCTCCAATATTTTATCTTTATTGGTTAGACCTAATTTTAACAGTCCACTTTGCATTTTGCCAAGATCTTCTATTAAAGGCTGATATAATGCTTCAAATTGTTCCCGGGTTTGACTGAATCGTGCTTCCAAATTCAGCTCGTCCTTGCTGGCAAGCCAAGCCTCACGCTTCTCAGACAAGTGAAGCTGGACATCCTCGAAGGACAATCCGTATTTCTCCATCAGCTTATGGACAGTTCCATCTACGATGGAGAATGACATTCTTGGGATGATCAGCGGCATCTGCAAACCCAAGTCGGAGAATGCATAACGCGTAATCGCCCAATAGGAAATCTCGCCTGGACCGAGTATCGTCCCGAGCACGGGCAGCAGTGAATCCTGCATGATTGGACGGGTCAACACATTGTTGCTGAAGCGTTCAGGGTGCTGATGCAAATCCCGAAGCAGTTCATCTTCCGTCAGCGAAACGATGCCTTTCCGGTCTGAGAATACATGTCCTTCTCGGTAAAGCAACAAGCGTCTGCCTTCATGCAAGTAGAACAAGTTAGCCCCATTCTCGGATACATCAGCCTGGACTTCATAACCCTGACCCGCGATATCCCTCGCAGCCTGCTGGTACGAAAGTCCCATTTGTTCGTTGCGGGTAATCAATGATTCGAATATGGGTATTTCCAACGCCCGAAGTCCCGGGTCTGCCGAATCCAGGAGTATCAGCCCATATTTGCCGAACAGATAGCTGATCAGTTTAGCGAATGCCTCGCTGAGCCCGGCCGAACCGTTCAGCGATTCCCTCGCCATCTTCAGCAGATCTGCCTTATATTCGCTGTCTGCCAATTGAGTCTGAAGCTCTGCCAGCATCGAATTCCAATCTTCCTCAGCAACGTCAGTATAACTAACTGACGTCCTGAGTCCCTCCTTGGCATCAAGCTTGATCTTGGAAAGCTGCAGATCCTGATTCAGGAAGTACGTATGATTCACTTCATCCCAATCATGATCCTCCCCGGCGATCCAAAACACAGGCACGACAGGACGTTTCAAGCGCTCTTCCGCCTCGCGGGCCGCTTGAATAACGGTAATTGCTTTATATATGACAAGCAGAGGTCCAGTGAACAAACCGCTTTGTTGTCCACCAACCATCGTAACCGTTCCTGGCCGCTCCAGAAGTTGGAGTGATTTATGTACAGCGGGATGATCATTGTGTTTCTTATTGTACGTCCGAAGACAATCCGCCAACGCTTTACGCTGAATTCGCTTGTCTTCAGAAAGATCCAGCCATTGTACCCGCTCTGCAAAGCTGTGCTCGCCGCGGTAATCTTCACCGTAGAACCCGCTTACCCGGTCGAAATGATGAATATAATCCTGAGCGAGACGCGAAGCGAGGGATAATGGTTCCGGAACGATATTCATGAGGTATGCCTCCTATTCTACGTCGCAACCAAATCTAGATTGTGCTTAAATTTAATTTCTTCTATATTATTTTGCCTTTCTTGATTGTACCGAATGTTGGCATTCTGCGTCAAAGGAAAAGAATAAGCCGCCGGCACGATGCCAGCGGCTATTCTTGAAGCTGCTTCCTCATACTGAGGTCCGTTTATTCAAGCGTAGGCTTTTGCAACCCAGTGTCCTTTGGACACTTCAACCAATTCCGAATCCTTCACGTCCAGTTGAACCGTTCCGTCTTCGCCTTTGGCAGCTGAAATCGGCCCCTGCATATCGTCTTCCAGCTTGAGCCGCTTTTTGTTTGCCTCAATTTCCGGATCCGGAATCGGAATCGCGGACAACAAGGTTTTGGTATATGGATGGATCGGATTTGCATACAGCTCTTCACTGTCTGCCAGCTCCACCATTTTACCCAAATACATAACCGCTACCCGGTCACTGATATGCTTAACCATGGACAGGTCATGCGCAATGAAGAGATAGGTCAGGCCAAGTCGGTCCTGCAAATCTTTAAGCAGGTTAACAACCTGCGCCTGAATCGAAACGTCGAGCGCCGAGATCGGCTCATCACAGATGATAAATTTAGGGTTCACCGCGAGAGCACGGGCAATCCCGATCCGTTGACGCTGACCGCCCGAGAATTCATGAGGGTAGCGCGTCGAGTGGTCACTATTCAAGCCGACCATATCCAGCAGCTCCTCAATCCGCTTCTTGCGTTCGGCGCGGCTGCCGGCCATACCGTGAATATCCAGAGCTTCCCCGATAATATCCGACACTGTGAATCTTGGGTTCAGCGAGGCATACGGATCCTGGAAGATCATCTGCATATCGCGGCGCATCGCCTTCATTTTGCCCGGAGACAGCTTGTAAATATCCGTTCCGTTAAAATTAACGCTGCCGGCCGTAGGCTCATAAAGGCGGAGAATCGTCCGTCCTGCAGTGGATTTACCGCAACCCGACTCTCCCACCATACCAAGCGTTTCGCCTTCACGAATAAAGAAATTCAGATCGTCAACCGCTTTAAGAACCTGGCCTTTGCCCACGTTAAAATACTTCTTCAGGCCTTTTACCTCAATCAAGTGGTTATCCTTCATGAACCTTGGGCCTCCTTCGCCATCGGATGCAGATTCCAGCAGCGCGCCGTGTGCGTGTCGCTGAATTCCGTTGCGCCTGGATCCACCCGTTCACAAATTCGCATAGCTTCGTCACAGCGAGCAGCGAACGGACAGCCTACAGGTGGTTTAATCAGATCCGGCGGTGTTCCGATAATCGGAATGAGCGGTTCGTCTTTCTTCTGATCCAGACGCGGCATGGAACGAAGCAACCCTTTGGTGTAAGGATGCTGCGGATTTTTAAAAATCTCCCATTTCGTTCCCGTTTCCACCACTTCACCTGCATACATGACGATGACACGGTCACACATGCCGGCAACAACGCCGAGGTCATGCGTGATCAGAATGATCGATGTGCCCAAACGTTCCTGCATTTCCTTCATAACGTCCATAATCTGTGCCTGAATGGTCACGTCGAGTGCCGTTGTCGGTTCGTCCGCAATCAGCAGGGTCGGCTTACATGCAAGCGCAATGGCGATCATTGCACGCTGACGCATACCGCCGGAGAACTCATGCGGATACTGATTGAAGCGCTCCTCCGCATTTTTGATGCCCACCAGCTTCAGCATTTCTATAGCGTGTTTTTTGGCTTCGGCGAAAGACATTCCCTGGTGCTTGATCAGCACCTCTGTGATTTGTTTGCCTATTCTAATGGTCGGATTCAGCGATGTCATCGGATCCTGAAAGATCATTCCAATATCCTTGCCGCGAATCGCTTCCATTTGTTTATTCGTTTTTTTGAGAAGGTCTTGTCCTTGGAAAATGACCTCACCCTTTTTTATTTCTGAGGGCGGGGACGGAATCAATCGCATAATGGTCTGGGCGGTAACACTTTTACCGCTTCCGGACTCACCGACGATGGCAACCGTCTCCCCCTTGCCGACTTCAAAATTCATGCCGCGGACTGCCTTTACTTCACCGCCGCGAACACGAAACGATACGTTGAGGTCCTTTACCTGCAAGATCGGTTCCATACCTTCCCACCTCCTATTTTTTCAATTTCGGATCAAGCGCA